>NZ_JAPWHT010000214.1:0-16931 GCF_027270795.1 Streptomyces sp. ActVer | reverse complement strand
TGGCGCGCGGGGCGTGACGCCCTGCACAAGGCACTGTGTTCGGCGCCCAGGGGAGTGCGCTTTCCCTGGTACGGGCCCGTCGAGGCCTCGTTCGCGGGGGCGCGCGGCGTGCGGCTGGGCGGAACGCTCTCGTACGCCGGAAGGGTCGAGCACCGGCCCGTACTCAATGGTGGTGGGCGGGCCGTGGAGGTCGGGGACATCGAGCGGGCGGTACGGCTCTCGCAGCGCGTGGGCCGGCTCGCGCTCGGCGTCAGTGTCGCCGGGCGGCTCCTCGTCAACGGCCTTCGCACGAAGGGGCGTACGTCATGAGCCGGGGAACGAGCGGGGGCACGGGCGGCGGGCTGCTCGTCGCAGGCACCACCTCCGACGCGGGCAAGAGCGTCGTGACCGCCGGGATCTGCCGGTGGCTGGTGCGCCAGGGCGTCAAGGTCGCGCCCTTCAAGGCGCAGAACATGTCGCTCAATTCGTTCGTCACGCGGGAGGGCGCCGAGATCGGGCGGGCGCAGGCCATGCAGGCGCAGGCCGCGCGCGTGGAGCCCACCGCGCTCATGAATCCCGTGCTGCTCAAGCCCGGCAGCGACCGCAGCAGCCAGGTCGTCCTGATGGGCAAACCCGTCGGGGAGATGAGCGCCCGCGGCTATCACGGCGGGCGTCAGGAAAAGCTCCTCGGGACCGTACTGGAGTGCCTCGCCGAGTTGCGGGGCACGTATGACGCGGTGATCTGTGAGGGGGCGGGCAGTCCCGCCGAGATCAATCTGCGGCGGACGGACATCGTGAACATGGGCATCGCGCGCAACGCGCGGCTGCCCGTGCTCGTCGTCGGCGACATCGACCGCGGGGGTGTCTTCGCCTCCTTCTTCGGGACCGTCGCGCTGCTCTCGCCCGAGGACCAGGCGTTCGTCGCCGGGTTCCTCGTCAACAAGTTCCGCGGGGACGTGTCCCTGCTGGAGCCCGGCCTCGACATGCTCGAGAACCTCACCGGACGTCGTACGTACGGGGTTCTGCCCTTCCAGCACGGTCTCGGCATCGACGAGGAGGACGGGCTCCGGGTCTCGCTGAGGGGCTCGGTCCGGGAGTCCGAGGTCTCCTCCCCCGTCGGCGAGGACATCCTGCGGGTCGCCGTCTGCGCGATCCCGTTGATGTCCAACTTCACGGACTTGGACGCGCTGGCCGCCGAACCGGGCGTCGTCGTGCGGTTCGTGGACCGGGCGGAGGAACTCGTCGACGCGGACCTGGTCGTCGTGCCCGGCACCCGGGGCACGGTCAGGGCCCTGGAGTGGCTGCGGGAGCGCGGCCTCGCGGACGCCCTCGCCAGAAGGGCCGCGGAGGGGCGTCCCGTCCTCGGTATCTGCGGCGGCTTCCAGATCCTCGGCGAGCACATCGAGGACGAGGTCGAGTCGCGCGCCGGCCGGGTGGACGGGCTCGGACTCCTTCCCGTGCGCGTACGGTTCGCGCGGGAGAAGACCCTCACCCGGCCCGTCGGCGAGGCGCTCGGCGAGCCCGTCGAGGGGTACGAGATCCACCACGGGGTCGCCCGGGTCACGGGCGGAACCCCCTTCCTCGACGGCTGCCGGGTCGGCGAGGTCTGGGGCACCCACTGGCACGGCTCGCTGGAGTCGGACGGCTTCCGCCGGGCCTTCCTTCGCGAGGTGGCGGCCGCCGCGGGGCGCCGCTTCGTACCGGCCGCCGACACGTCGTTCGGGTCGCTGCGCGAGGAGCAGCTCGACCGGCTCGGCGATCTGATCGAGGAACACGCGGACACGGACGCGCTGTGGCGGCTCATCGAGTCCGGCGCGCCGACAGGACTGCCTTTCATTCCACCGGGAGCGCCCGCATGAGCACAGTGTTGTTGTTGTCGACCGCCGACACGGATCTGCTGGCGGCGCGTGCCGCCGGCGCCGCGTACCGGATCGGCAATCCCACCCGCGTGGATGTCGCGGAGGAGCTTCCCGCGCTGGTCCGGGGCGCGGACGTCGCCGTCGTACGGCTGCTCGGCGGCAAGCGTGCCTGGGAGGACGGGCTCGCCGCGCTCAAGGCGTCCGGCATCCCGACCGTGCTGCTCGGCGGGGAGTCCGTCCCCGACGCGGAGCTGATGGCCGAGTCGTCCGTGCCCGCCGGGGTCGTCGCGGAGGCGCTGCGCTATCTCGTCGAGGGCGGCCCGGAGAACCTGACCGAGCTGGCCCGCTTCCTGTCCGACACCGTGCTGCTGACGGGCGAGGGCTTCGAAGAGCCGCGGAAGATGCCCGAGTTCGGGGTCCACGGCGAGCGCGCGTACGTCGATGGCCGTCCGACCGTGGGCGTGCTCTTCTACCGGGCCCACCAACTGAGCGGCAACACCGCCTTCGTGGACACCCTGTGCGACGCGATCGAGGCCCGGGGCGCCAACGCCCTTGCCGTGTACTGCGGTTCGCTGCGCGACGCCGACGCGGGCCTCTACGAGATCCTCGGCAAGGCCGACGCGCTGGTCACGACGGTCCTCGCCGCCGGTGGCACGCACGCCTCTCAGGCGTCCGCGGGCGGTGACGAGGAGGCCTGGGACATCGGCGCGCTCGCCGACCTCGACGTCCCTGTCCTGCAAGGGCTCTGCCTCACCTCGTCGCGGGCGGCCTGGGCCGGGTCCGACGCCGCCCTCTCCCCCATGGACGCGGCGATGCAGGTCGCGATCCCGGAGTTCGACGGACGCCTCATCACGGTCCCGTTCTCGTTCAAGGAACAGGGACCCGACGACGTTCCGGTGTACGTCGCCGACCCCGAGCGGGCCGCGCGGGTCGCCGGAATCGCCGTGCGCCACGCCCGGTTGAAGCACAAGCCCAACGCGGAGAAGAAGCTCGCGCTCGTCTTCACCGCCTATCCGACCAAGCACTCCAGGGTCGGCAACGCGGTCGGTCTCGACACCCCCGCCTCGGCGGTGCGGGTCCTCGACGCGCTGCGGGACGCCGGGTACGCCCTGACCGAATACCCGGACAACGGCGACGAGTTGATCCACCGGCTCATCGCGGCGGGCGGCCACGACGTCGAGTGGCTGACCGAGGAGCAGCTCGCCTCGGCCCCCGCGCGCGTGCCTCTCGCCGACTACCGGGCCTGGTTCGACAAGCTCGACCCCGACCTGCGCGGCGGGATGCTGGAGGCGTGGGGCGAGCCGCCGGGCAACCTGTACGTGGACGGCGACGACATCGTGCTGGCGTCCCTCCAGTTCGGGAACGTCGTCGTGATGATCCAGCCGCCGCGCGGTTTCGGCGAGAACCCGATCGCGATCTACCACGACCCGGACATGCCGCCGTCGCACCACTACATGGCGGCGTACCGGTGGCTGGAGAACTCGTTCGGCGCCGACGCCGTCGTGCACATGGGCAAGCACGGCACGATGGAATGGCTGCCGGGCAAGGGACTCGGGCTGAGCGGCGGGTGCGCGCCGGACGCCGTCCTCGGTGAACTGCCCCTCGTCTACCCCTTCATCGTCAACGACCCCGGCGAGGGCACCCAGGCGAAGCGCCGCGGCCACGCCACGGTCGTCGACCACCTCGTGCCGCCGATGGCGCGCGCGGACACGTACGGCGATCTGGCGAAGCTGGAGCAACTCCTCGACGAGTACGCGCTCGTGTCCGACCTGGACCCGACGAAGGCCCCGGCCGTGCGGGCCCAGATCTGGACGCTGGTCAAGTCGGCCGAGCTGCACCACGACCTGCATGTGGACGACCAGCCGGACGACGACGCCTTCGACGAGTTCGTCATGCACATCGACGGCTATCTGTGCGAGATCAAGGACGTGCAGATCCGCGACGGCCTGCACATTCTCGGCGGCGGCCCGGAGGCCGAGCCGCGCGTGAACCTCGTACTGGCCGTGCTGCGGGCCTCTCAGGTGTGGGGCGGGGCCGCGAACGCGCTGCCCGGTCTGCGGGCCTGTCTCGCCGAGCACTTCGGCCTGGTCGAGAAGGAGTTGCTGGGCGAGCCCGGCGCTCCGGTGAAGGTGCCGGTCGAGCTGACCGACCTGGTCGCGGGGCCGGCCCGGACGGCGGCCGACGCGATCGACCTCCTCGAACAGCTGTGCCGCCGGTTCGCGGAGGGCATGGAGGAGCGCGCCTGGGAGGTCGCTGCCGTGCCCGCTCTCGTGCGCGAGGTCCTGGGCGGCGCCGAACTGCCAGACGCCGTCGCGGTGTTGGAGTTCGCGTGCCGTGAGGTGGTGCCGCGTCTGGCCCGTACGACGGACGAGATCGACCACATCCTCCTTGCCCTGAACGGCGGTTACGTCCCGGCGGGCCCCTCGGGTTCACCGACCCGCGGACTCGTGAACGTCCTGCCGACCGGCCGCAACTTCTACTCGGTCGACCCCAAGGCGATCCCGTCCAGGCTGAGTTGGGAGGTCGGACAGTCGCTCGCCGACTCGCTCGTGCAGCGGTACCTCCAGGACACCGGTGACTACCCGAAGTCCGTCGGCCTGACGGTCTGGGGCACCTCCGCGATGCGCACCCAGGGCGACGACATCGCCGAGATCCTGGCGCTGCTGGGCTGCCGGCCGGTGTGGGACGACGCCTCGCGGCGCGTCACCGGCTTCGAGGTCGTCGGCCTGGAGGAGCTCGGGCGGCCGCGCATCGACGTCACGGTCCGCATCTCCGGCTTCTTCCGGGACGCCTTCCCGCATGTGGTCGGGCTGATCGACGACGCGGTACGGGCGGTGGCCGACCTGGACGAGCCCGCCGACCGGAACTACGTCCGCGCGCACGCCGACGAGGACACCGCCGAGCACGGCGACCGACGGCGCGCGACGTCCCGCATCTTCGGCTCGAAGCCCGGCGCGTACGGTGCCGGGCTCCTCCCCCTCATCGACGCGCGCAACTGGCGCTCCGACGCCGACCTCGCCGAGGTGTACGCGGTGTGGGGCGGCTACGCGTACGGGCGCGGGCTCGACGGGCGGGCGGCGCGCGGGGACATGGAGACCGCGTTCAAGCGCATCGCCGTCGCCGCCAAGAACGTCGACACCCGCGAGCACGACCTCGTCGACGCGGACGACTACTTCCAGTACCACGGCGGCATGGTCGCCATGGTCAGGCACCTGACGGGCGCGAGCCCCGAGGCGTACGTCGGCGACTCCGCCACCCCCGACCAGGTCAAGACCCGCACCCTCGGCGAGGAGACCCACCGGGTCTTCCGCGCCCGCGTGGTCAACCCGCGCTGGATGGCGGCCATGCGGCGCCACGGCTACAAGGGCGCCTTCGAGATGGCGGCGACCGTCGACTACCTCTTCGGGTACGACGCCACGGCCGGGGTCGTGGACGACTGGATGTACGAGAAGCTCAGCGCGGAGTACGTCTTCGACGCGGAGAACCGGGACTTCATGAAGAAGTCCAACCCCTGGGCCCTGCGCGGCATCACGGAACGGCTCCTGGAGGCGGCGGACCGCGGGCTGTGGGCCGAGCCGGACGCGGAGACGCTGGAGCGGCTGCGCGCCACGTATCTGGAGCTCGAAGGCGACTTGGAGGGCGACGACCAGTGAGTACCCCCTTTCCGTTCACGGCTGTCGTCGGGCAGGACGACCTGCGGCTCGCACTGCTCCTGAACGCCGTGTCACCGGCGGTCGGCGGTGTGCTCGTCCGCGGCGAGAAGGGCACCGCCAAGTCGACGGCCGTGCGCGCTCTTTCGGCGCTCATGCCCGAGGTGGACGTCGTCGCCGGCTGCCGGTTCTCGTGCGCGCCCGCCGCCCCCGACCCGGCGTGCCCGGACGGGCCGCACGAGGTGGGTGCGGGGGTCCAACGGCCTGCGCGCATGGTCGAGTTGCCGGTCGGCGCCTCCGAGGACCGGCTCGTCGGCGCGCTGGACATCGAGCGGGCGCTGGCCGAGGGCGTGAAGGCCTTCGAGCCCGGGCTGCTGGCCGACGCGCACCGCGGAATCCTGTACGTGGACGAGGTCAACCTCCTCCACGACCACCTGGTCGACCTGCTGTTGGACGCGGCGGCGATGGGTGCCTCGTACGTGGAGCGCGAGGGTGTCTCCGTACGGCATGCCGCGCGGTTCCTGCTGGTGGGGACCATGAACCCCGAAGAGGGCGAGCTACGGCCTCAGTTGCTCGACCGGTTCGGGCTGACGGTCGAGGTGGCCGCCTCGCGCGAGCCCGATCAGCGGGTCGAGGTCGTGCGGCGGCGGCTCGCGTACGACGACGATCCGGACGGCTTCGCGGCGCGCTGGTCCGACGAGGAGACGTCGGTAAGGGCGCGGATCGTGGCCGCGCGGAAGCTGTTGCCGTCGGTCGTGCTCGGCGACGGGGCGCTGCGGCAGATCGCGGCGACCTGTGCGGCCTTCGAGGTGGACGGCATGCGGGCCGACATCGTGATGGCCCGGACCGCCACCACGCTGGCCGCGTGGGCCGGGCGCACGGAGGTGCTCGCCGAGGACGTACGGCAGGCCGCGCTGCTCGCGCTGCCGCACCGGCGGCGGCGCAATCCCTTCGACGCGCCGGGCCTCGACGAGGACAAGCTCGACGAGACGCTGGAGGAGTTCGGGAGCGGGGAGGGTTCCGGCGGTTCGAACGACTCCGGCGACGAGGATCCGGATCCGGACGGGCCCGACGGGGGTGGCGGGCAGCCGCCTCAGGAAGGGCCCGACAGCGGCGACGACGGCAGCGGCGAGAGCTCCGGCGAGGTGCCCGCGCAGGGCGAGCCTTCCGAGAGCGGGCAGGCGCCGTCGCCGGGCGCGGGCGAGCAGGCTCCCGTACGGGCCGCCGAACCCTTCCGTACGAAGGTGCTGAGCGTGCCGGGTCTCGGCGAGGGCGCTGCCGGTCGGCGGTCGCGGGCGCGGACCGAGCACGGGCGGACCACCGGGGCGCGCCGCCCCCAAGGAGCCCTCACCAAGCTGCACTTGGCGGCCACCGTGCAGGCCGCGGCCCCGCATCAGCGGGCGCGCGGCCGGTCGGGGCCGGGTCTCGTGGTCCGGCGCGACGATCTGCGGCAGGCGACGCGGGAGGGGCGCGAGGGGAACCTCGTGCTGTTCGTCGTGGACGCCTCCGGCTCGATGGCGGCCCGGCAGCGGATGAGCGCGGTCAAGGGGGCGGTGCTGTCGCTGCTCCTCGACGCCTATCAGCGGCGGGACAAGGTGGGGCTCGTGACCTTCCGCGGGTCGACGGGCGAGGTCGCGCTGCCGCCCACCTCTTCGGTGGACGCGGCCGCGGTACGGCTGGAGTCGCTGCCCACGGGTGGGCGTACGCCGCTCGCCGCCGGGTTGCTGCGGGCGCACGACGTGTTGCGGGTGGAGCGGTTGCGGGATCCGGCCCGGCGGGCGTTGGTGGTCCTGGTGACGGACGGGAGGGCGACGGGCGGGCCCGAGCCGGTGGCGCTCGCGGGACGGGCCGCTCGGCTGTTCGCCGCCGACGGGGTCGCGTCCGTGGTCGTCGACTGCGAGTCCGGGCCCGTACGGCTCGGGCTCGCGGGGCAGCTCGCGGGTGAACTCGGCGGTACGGCCGTGACGTTGGACGAGCTGCGGGCCGACTCGATCGCCGGGCTCGTCAGGGATGTTCAGGGCAACAGCAGGAGGGCCGCGTAATGCCGCAGGGACAGCCGAGTGTGGTGCCCGACGACGGACTGACGACTCGTCAGCGGCGGAACCGGCCGCTCGTGGTCGTGCACACCGGGATCGGGAAGGGCAAGTCCACCGCCGCCTTCGGGCTCGCGCTGCGCGCCTGGAATCAGGGCTGGCCCATCGGGGTCTTCCAGTTCGTCAAGTCCGCGAAGTGGAAGGTCGGCGAGGAGAACGCGCTCCGGGTGCTGGGGGCATCCGGCGAGGGCGGCCCCGTCGACTGGCACAAGATGGGCGAGGGCTGGTCGTGGGTGCAGCGCGACTCCCAGATGGACAACGAGGAGAAGGCCCGCGAGGGCTGGGAGCAGGTCAAGCGCGACCTCGCCGCCGAGACGTACAAGCTGTACGTGCTCGACGAGTTCGCCTATCCCATGCACTGGGGGTGGGTCGATGTCGACGAGGTCGTCTCCGTGCTGCGGGACCGGCCCGGGACCCAGCATGTCGTGATCACCGGGCGCAACGCTCCCGAGAAGCTCGTCGAACTCGCCGACCTCGTGACGGACATGTCCAAGGTCAAGCACCCCATGGACGCCGGTCAGAAGGGTCAGAGGGGCATCGAGTGGTGAGTGATTCCGTCCCTCGGCTGGTCATTGCCGCGCCCTCCTCGGGCAGCGGCAAGACCACCGTCGCCACGGGGTTGATGGCCGCGTTCGCCTCGCGGGGGCTTGCCGTGTCCCCGCACAAGGTGGGGCCCGACTACATCGATCCCGGGTATCACGCGCTCGCCACCGGGCGGGTGGGGCGGAATCTCGACGCGTACCTGTGCGGGGCGGAGTTGGTCGCGCCGCTGTTCGCCCATGGGGCGCGGGGGTGTGATCTCGCTGTCGTCGAAGGCGTGATGGGGCTGTTCGACGGGGCCGCGGGGGAAGGGGAGCTCGCCTCCACCGCTCATGTGGCGAAGTTGCTGCGGGCTCCTGTGGTGCTGGTCGTGGACGCCTCTTCTCAGTCGCGGTCCGTGGCCGCGCTGGTGCATGGGTTCGCCTCCTGGGATCCGGAGGTGCGGATCGGTGGGGTGATCCTGAACAAGGTGGGGTCCGAGCGGCATGAGGGGATGCTGCGGGAGGCGTTGGACGAGTCCGGGGTGCCTGTGCTGGGTGTCCTGCGGCGGGTTGAGCAGGTGGGGACGCCTTCTCGGCACCTGGGGCTGGTGCCGGTCGCCGAGCGGCGGGCTGAAGCGGTGGGGGCTGTTGCCGCGATGGCTGCGCAGGTGCGGGCGGGGTGTGATCTGGATGCGTTGTTCGCGTTGGCGCGGGGGGCCGGGGTGTTGCCTGGTGACACGTGGGATGCGGCTGAGGCCGTGGCTTTCTCGCCCCCGCCGCCCCTTCCCGTTCCCGTCCCTGGGGGCGCTGCCCCCAGACCCCCGGATCGGCCTGAACGGCCTCGTCCTCGAACGCCGGACAGGCTGAAAGAGCCCGGGACGGCCTCGAAGGAACCGCAAGCAGGGCCTCCAGGCGCGCCACGCATTGCCGTTGCCGGTGGGGCCGCCTTCACGTTCTCGTACGCCGAGCATGCCGAGTTGCTTGCCGCCGCCGGAGCTGAAGTCGTCGTCTTTGATCCGCTTCGGGATGAGGAACTGCCCGAAGGGACGCGGGGGTTGGTCATCGGGGGTGGGTTTCCCGAGGTGTACGCGCCTGAGTTGTCCGCCAATGAGCCTCTCCGTAAGGCCGTTGCCTCGCTCGCCGAGCGTGGGGCGCCGGTCGCGGCCGAGTGTGCGGGGCTGCTGTATCTCTCGCGTGAGCTCGAGGGTCTGCCGATGTGCGGGGTGATCGACGCGAAGGCGCGGATGGACGAGCGGCTGACGCTGGGGTATCGGGATGCCGTCGCCGTGTCCGACAGTGTGCTGGCCGAGGCCGGCAGCCGGATGCGCGGGCACGAGTTTCACCGGACCGTCGTGGAGCCCGGGGCGGGGGTCGCTCCGGCCTGGGGCGTGCGCGTTCCGGTGCGGCGGGTCGAAGGTTTCGTACAGCAGGGCGTGCATGCGAGTTATCTGCACACGCACTGGGCGTCGGCGCCCGGTGTCGCCCGTCGGTTCGTGGAGAGGTGTGTCGGGTCATGGGCAACAGCAGGCTGATCGGGGTCGGGGTCGGGCCCGGGGATCCCGAGCTCGTGACCGTCAAGGGGGTCAACTGCCTTCGGGCGGCGGACGTCGTCGTCGTGCCCGTCATGGACACGGGCGAGCGCGGGCGCGCCGAGGCCACCGTGCTGCACTACGTGCCCGAGGAGAAGGTCGTACGCGTCGTCTTCGCGCTCAACGAGCGGTCCGACCGGGGGCGCCGCGAGGCCGCCTGGGACGCCGCCGGGGAGCGGGTGGCCGGGCTGCTGCGTACGCACGGGATCGTGGCGTTCGCGACCATCGGGGATCCGAACGTGTACTCCACGTTCACCTATCTCGCGCAGACCATCGGGGACGTCGTACCGGGGACCGTCGTCGAGACCGTGCCCGGTATCACCGCCATGCAGGATCTCGCCGCCCGGTCCGGGGCCGTGCTGACCGAGGGCACCGAGCCGCTGACGCTCGTGCCCGTCACCGCCGGGGCCGGTGCGCTCAAGGACGCGCTCAACGGGCCCGGGACCGTCGTCGCCTACAAGTTCGGGCGGCAGGCGCAGGAGGTCGCCGCGGCGCTGCGGGAGACCGGGCGGCTCGACGACGCCGTGTGGGGGTCGGCGTTGGGGCTGCCGGAGGAGTCCATCCGGCCCGCGGCCGAACTGGACGGCGCTCCGCTGCCCTACCTCTCGACGCTCATCGCGCCCGCACCGCGCGACGGCGGACGCGGCGGCAAGCTGTGACTCCCGTCAGAACAGTGACTCCGGTCGGAGAGCGCCACCCGCGCGCCTCACTCCGCGATGCCCACCACCAGCCAGATGAAGGACGCCCCCGCGATCGTGCACAGCAGCGTGGAGCGGGCCGGGTGTTCGTGGTGGGCCTCGGGGAGGATCTCGGCCGCGGCGAGATAGAGCACCGCGCCGCCGAAGAAGCCGAGATAGCCGCCGAGCAGATGCTCGGGGATGGTGAAGAGGAGCGTCGAGGCGGCGCCCACGACCGGGGCCGCCGCGTCCGCGAACAGCATCGCGACCGCCTTGCGGCGGGCGTTCCCGTACAGGGTCGTGATCGTGTACGTGTTGAAGCCGTCCGCGAAGTCGTGGGCGATCACGGCGACGGCCACGGCCGCTCCCATGCCGCCGCCGACCTGGAAGGCCGCGCCGATCGCCACGCCGTCCATGGCGCTGTGGCCGACCATCGCGGCGGCGGCCGTCAGGCCCACCTCGGGCGCGCGGCCGTTGTGTTCCTCCCCGCCGTGTGCCGCCTGTCGTACGGCCAGCAGGCGTTCCACCAGGTGGGCCAGCAGGAAGCCCGCCACGAAGAGCAGCAGCGCGGCCGGTACGCCGAAGATCTCGTCGCCCGCCGCGTCAAGCGCCTCCGGCAGCAGGTCCAGGCCGACGACGCCCAGCATCAGACCGCCTGCCAGACCGAGTACGAGGTGGCGGCGGTCGGTGACGCGTTGCGCCGTCCAGCCGCCGGCCAGCGTCATGAGGAACGCGCCGAGCGCGACGAACACCGCCATACGCCCTTGCTATCCGATCGACCCGTGTTCACGCACGTCCGCCGCACGTTCGAGTCTTCACGGCTTCCGGAATCCGTGCGCTGATGTCCGGAAGCACCCGTGAGAACCGCAGTATTCGTAGGAGAGGACCCCATCCCATGGCCGATGCCCCCAACGGCAAGGTGACCTTCGTCGGGGCCGGGCCCGGTGCCGCCGACCTGTTGACGTTCCGTGCCGCGCGCGCCATCGCCGAGGCCGACGTCGTGATCTGGGCGGCCAGCCTGGTGCAGGCCGAGGTTCTCGAACACGCGCGCGCGGGGGCGGAGATCCTGGACTCGGCGACGATGTCGCTGGAGGACGTCGTCGCCGTCTACGAGCGGGCCGCCGGGGCCGGGCTGAAGGTCGCCCGGATCCACTCCGGCGACCCCGCGCTCTGGGGCGGTACGCAGGAGCAGGTCGACCGGTGCGCGGAGATCGGCATCGAGACCGAGATCGTGCCCGGCGTCTCCTCCTTCTCCGCCGTCGCCGCACTCGCCCAGCGGGAGCTGACCATCCCCGAGGTCGCGCAGTCCGTGATCCTCACCCGGCTAGGCGGCGGCAAGACGCCCATGCCGCCCGGGGAGGAAGTACGGGAGTTCGCGCGGCACGGGACGACGATGGCGCTGTTCCTGTCGGCCGCCCGCAGCGGGCAGCTCGTACGGGAGCTGCTGGAGGGCGGCTATCCCACGTCGACGCCCGTCGTGGTCGCGTACCAGGCGACCTGGCCGGAGGAGCTGATCGTGAAGTGCACGATCGGCACGCTGGAGGAGACCGTCAAGGAGCACAAGCTCTGGAAGCACACGCTGTTCCTGGTCGGCCCGGCCCTCGACGCGCACGGCACGCGCTCGCACCTCTACCACCCCGGCCACTTCCACGGCTTCCGCAAGGCCGACCCGGAGGCCCGCAGGGCGCTGCGGACGCAGGGCGCGCGGGATGCGCAGGGTGCACGAGGTGCGCAGGGCGCCACGCCGTGATCACCGTCGTCGGTACGGGCACGGGGGCGCCCCTTCCTCCGGACGCCGGGGCCGCGTTGGCCGGGGCGGGGCTCGTCGTGGGCGGCCGGCGGCATCTGGCGGCCGCGACGTCGATGCCGGACACGGCCGAGCGGGTCGTCCTGGGTCCGCTCGCGCCCGCCCTCGACACGATCGAGCAGTTCCTGGAGAAGCCCGCTGGCCAGGGGCGGGTCGTCGTGCTGGCCTCGGGGGACCCCGGGTTCTTCGGGATCGTCCGGGCCCTCGCCGAGCGTTTCGGGGCCGAGCGGCTGGAGGTCCACCCGGGGGTGTCGTCCGTCGCCACCGCCTTCGCGCGGATCGGGCTGACCTGGGACGACGCGGTGGTCGTGAGCGCGCACGGGCGCGATCTGCGGACCGCCGTGAATGTCTGCCGGGCGCATCCCAAGGTGGCGGTACTGACCGGCCCTGGGTCCGGACCCGCGGAACTCGGGGCCGCGCTGCGGTCCAGCGGGCGGGTGTTGGTGGTGGCTTCGGCGCTGGGGGCGGGTGCTGTTTCGGGTTCGGGGGCCGCGTCGGACGCCGGCGCGACCTCGGGCTCGGGCGCGGCTTCCGCCTCGAACGCGGGCGCCACCTCGGGCTCGGGCACTGGCTCGGGTACCGGCACCGGCTCCGCCCCGGACTCGGGCTCGGGCTCGCAGTCCGGGGAGCGGGTCGAGCGGGTCACGCCCGCCGAGGCCGCCGCCCGGGACTGGGGGCCGGCGGTGAACGTCGTGCTGTGTCTCGACGAGTCACGAGTCCTCTCCCCCGTGCGCACGATCGCCGGGCCGCCCTCCGGGCCCGCCCAATGGGCCCTGGAAGAGGGCGAGTTCACCCACCGCGACTCCATGATCACCAAGTTCGAGGTGCGGGCGCTGGCGCTGGCCCGGCTCGGACCGCGGCTCGGTGAGCATGTGTGGGACATCGGCGCGGGCTCCGGCTCGGTCGCCGTGGAGTGCGCACGGCTCGGGGCCGCCGTGACCGCGGTGGAGAAGACCCTGGACGGTGTGGAGCGGGTACGCGCCAACGCCGCCGCGCACGGGGTCGACGTGACCGCCGTGCACGGCGCCGCGCCGACCGTGCTGTCCGACCTGCCCGACCCCGACGCCGTGTTCGTCGGCGGGGGCGGCCAGGAACTGCCCGCCATCGTGACCGCCTGTGCCCGGCGGGCGCGGCGGTCGGTCGTCGTGGCGATGGCCGCCCTCGACCGGGTTCCGGCGGTCCGGGACGCGCTCGTCGCGGCCGGGCTCGACTGTGACGGCGTACTGCTGCAGTCGTCCCGGCTGGCGCCGCTGCCGGGGGACGTCACCCGGCTCGCGGCGACCAACCCCGTTTTCCTGCTGTGGGGCGTCCGGCCTCCGGTACGTAGTGAAGGAGTCGCTCAGTGATCGGCCTGATTTCCGCGACGGCCGCCGGTTCGGCGGGCTGTCGGCGGGTGGCCTCGGCCTGGCCGGGCCGTACCCGCGTGTACGAGGGCCCCGTGGGGGACGCCGTGCGGCGGGCCTTCGCGGAGTGTGAGCAGCTCGTGTGCTTCCTCGCCACGGGGGCCGTGGTGCGGCTCGTCGCGCCGCTCCTCATCGACAAGGCGTCCGATCCGGGGATCGTGTGCGTCGACGAGGGCGGCCGGTTCGCGGTGTCCCTGGTCGGGGGCCACGGCGGCGGAGCCAATGAACTCGCCCGCGAGGTGGGCGAGTTGCTGGGTGCCGAACCCGTCGTGACGACGGCGACCGACTCCGTCGGAGTGCCGGGGCTCGACACGCTCGGCCTGCCGGTCGAAGGGGATGTCGCCGGGGTGTCCCGGGCCATGCTGGACGGGGAACCGGTCGCGCTGAACGCCGAGTTGGCCTGGCCGCTGCCGCCGCTGCGGGTCGCCGAGACCGGGGCCTACTCAATTCGTGTCAGCGACAGGGCTGTTGAGCCCGCCGAGCGCGAGGTCGTGCTCCGGCCGCCCTCCCTCGTCGTCGGCGTCGGCGCCTCCAAGGGTGCCCCCGTCGACGAGGTGCTCGGGCCCATCGAGGACGCCCTGCGGGACGCCGGTCTTTCGGTGAAGTCCGTCGCCGAGCTCGCCACCGTCGACGCCAAGGCCGAGGAGCCCGGCATTCTCGGCGCGGCCGAGCGGCTCGGGGTGCCCGTGGTGACGTACGGCGCCGAGGAGTTGGCGGCGGTCGACGTGCCGAACCCCTCGGACGCGCCCCTCGCCGCGGTCGGCACCCCGTCGGTGGCGGAGGCCGCGGCCCTGTTGCGCGGCGGCGAACTCCTCGTCCCCAAGCGCAAGTCGGCCGCGAGTCCCGCGATGGCGACCTGCGCGCTCGTACGCAGGCCCGCGCGCGGGCGGCTCGCGGTGGTCGGCCTCGGTCCCGGCGCCCGGGACCTGCTGACGCCCCGCGCGAAGCACGAGTTGCGCCGCGCCTCCGTACTCGTCGGGCTCGACCAGTACGTCGACCAGATCCGCGACCTGCTCCTGCCGGGCACCCGGATCCTGGAGTCGGGGCTCGGGGCCGAGGAGGAGCGCGCCAGGACCGCCGTGGCCGAGGCCCGGCTCGGGCAGGCGGTCGCGCTGATCGGCAGCGGTGACGCGGGCGTGTACGCGATGGCGTCGCCCGCGCTCGCGGAGGCGTCCGACGACATCGACGTGGTCGGGGTGCCGGGGGTGACCGCCGCGCTCGCGGCCGGGGCGATCCTGGGCGCGCCGCTGGGCCACGACCATGTGTCGATCAGCCTCTCCGACCTGCACACACCGTGGGAGGTCATCGAGCGCCGGGTGCGCGCGGCGGCCGAGGCCGACCTGGTCGTCACCTTCTACAACCCGCGCAGCCGGGGCCGCGACTGGCAGCTCCCGAAAGCGCTCACGATCCTCGCCGGGCACCGGAAGCCGACGACGCCCGTGGGAGTCGTACGCAACGCCTCACGGCCGGACGAATCCAGCCGTGTCACCACCCTCGCGGGACTCGACCCGGCGACGGTGGACATGATGACGGTGGTGACCGTGGGCAACACGGCGACCCGGCAGATCGCGGGGCGCATGGTGACGCCCCGCGGTTACCGCTGGCAGGAGGAGCCCAAGTGAGCGCAGTGAGCCGGGTGTTCCCGGAGAGCGGGATCGCGGACCCCGAGACCCGCGTCACGGACCCCGAAGCCCGGGTCGTCCACCCCATCGAGCAGGAGTCCTTCCGGCGGCTGCGAGCCCGCCTGGACACCTCGCACTTCCCGCCGCTGACCCGTGCCGTCGTGGAGCGGGTGATCCACTCCGCCGCCGATCTCGACTACGCGACCGACCTGGTGACCGACGAGGGCGCGCTTGAGGAGGCTCACCGGGCGCTGCACGACGGGGCGTCCGTCGTCGTGGACGTGGAGATGGTCGCGGCGGGCATCACCCGGCGCGACACCGTCTGCCGTCTCAAGGACGCCGTGTCCGGTCCGGGGCTGACCCGCTCGGCCCATGCGATCCGGCTCGCGTACGAGCAGGTCGGGCCCGGCGCGCTCTGGGTGATCGGCTGCGCTCCGACCGCGCTGGAGGAGCTCCTCACCCTGGACGCCGCCCCGGCGCTCGTCATCGGGCTGCCCGTCGGCTTCGTCGGCGCGGCCGAGTCCAAGGCCGCGCTGCGCGAGAGCGGGCTGCCCGCCGTGAGCAACGTGTCCGAGAAGGGCGGCTCGGCGGTCGCCGCGGCCGCGCTCAACGCCCTGCTGTACCACCCCGTTTCCCATCCCGAGTCCCACTCCGTGTCCGATCCCGAGTTCCCCTCTGTGGCCCAGGCCGAGTCCCGGGCCGGTTCCCCGTCCAAGTCCAAGGAGAAATCGTGACCACCCCCGCCCCCGCCCTGCTCATCGCCGGACACGGCACCCGGGACGACGCGGGTGCCGAGGCCTTCCGCGACTTCGTACGGGAACTGGGCCGCCGCAACCCCGGACTGCCCGTCGCGGGCGGCTTCATCGAGCTCTCCCCGCCGCCGCTGGGCGATGCCGTGACCGAACTGGTCGAGCAGGGCGTGCGCCGGTTCGCGGCCGTCCCGCTGATGCTGGTGTCCGCCGGGCACGCCAAGGGCGACATCCCGGCCGCGCTGACCCGCGAGAAGGAGCGGCACCCCGGGATCTCGTACACGTACGGGCGTCCGCTGGGCCCGCACCCGGCGTTGCTCACGGTGCTGGCGCGGCGGCTCGACGAGGCGCTCGGCGGTTCGGCGCGGACCCCCGCGGACCGTGCCGAGGTGACCGTCCTGCTCGTCGGGCGCGGCTCGACCGACCCGGACGCCAACGCCGAAGTGCACAAGGCGGCGCGGCTGTTGTGGGAGGGGCGGGGTTACGCGGGCGTGGAGACGGCGTTCGTGTCGCTGGCCGCGCCGGACGTGCCGTCGGGCCTGGACCGCTGTGTGAAGCTGGGCGCGCGCCGGATCGTGGTGCTTCCCTACTTCCTGTTCACGGGTATCCTCCCGGACCGGGTGCGGCAGCAGACCGAGGGGTGGGCGGCCGCGCATCCGGAGGTCGACGTGGTCTCCGCCGATGTCATCGGGCCGGAGCCGGAGCTGCTCGACCTGGTCATGGAGCGCTACCGGGAGGCGGTCAAGGGTGATCTGCGGATGAACTGCGACTCGTGCGTGTACCGCATCGCGCTGCCCGGGTTCGAGGACAAGGTGGGGCTCCCCCAGCAGCCGCACTTCCACCCGGACGACGACGATCACCACCACGACGGGCACCACCACGGGCATCACCACCACGACGGCCAGGCTGTCCAGGACGTTGATCACGGACTTGATCTTCGTGCCCTTGGGCTTGTTCAGCAGGAAGTGGTCGAAGTAGTCGA
>NZ_JAPWHT010000213.1:0-16952 GCF_027270795.1 Streptomyces sp. ActVer | reverse complement strand
GCCGCGCCGGGTGCCGCAGACCAGCCTGGCCGCCGAGCTGCGGGAGGACGCGCCGCCGGTCGCGTCCGCCGAGGCCGACGACCCCTTCGCGGACTTCACCGCGGAGCGCGCGGCCTCCTCCCTCTCCGGTTTCCAGCGCGGAACGCTCCAGGCGCGTGACAACGACACGGATACGGCGTACGACCAAGGGGAAGAACCAGCACCCGAAGGCGCATCCGTCACCTCGACTCCGCCCGCAGACCGCTCATGAAGGACAGAGAAATGACACGCCCCATCCCCGCCACGCACAGCCAGCTCGACCAGCTGCTCACCGGACTGGTGGACCGGGTCGCCGAGGTGAACCACGCCGTCGTGCTCTCCGAGGACGGTCTGGTCGTCAGCAGGTCCACGGGCTTCCTGCGCGACGACGCCGAGCGTCTTGCGGCGACCGCGTCCGGTCTGATGAGCCTCAGCAAGGGCGTCAGCATGGACTTCCGCGGCGGACCCGTGAGGCAGGCGCTCATCGAGATGGCCAACAGTTACCTGATACTCAGCACGGCCGGGCCGGGCGCCCATCTGGCCGTGCTCACCAGCCAGGGTGCGGACGTCGGAGTGGTCGCGTACCAGATGAACATGCTGGTGAAGAAGATCGGCGAGCACCTCAGCGCGGCACCGCGGGCGGGCGTCGCCGTCATCGACAACGGCGAGTGAAGTGAACGGAGGCGACGCGGGCGGCCGTCTGGTGCGGCCGTTCACGCTGACCGGCGGCCGCACCCGGCCCAGCCGCACCGACTTCACCCTCATCACGTCGGTCACCACGGTGGACCCGCCGCCCGACCGGGCCGCGCGGCCGCAGCCCGAGCACGCCCGGATCCTCCGGCTCTGTGCGAAGCCGGTCGTGGTGGCGGAGCTCGCCGCCCAGCTCGATCTGCCGGTCAGCGTGGTGTGCATCATGCTCTGCGACCTGCTGGAGGCGGGCCGGATCGTCGCCCACGCCCCACGCCAGATCTCCCGAACCTCGGACATGGACCTGCTGCAGAAAGTGAGGGACGGCCTTGGCCGGCTCTGACCCCGTCATCCAGGGGACCTCAGCACCCGACACGGTCAAGATCCTGATCGCCGGGGGATTCGGCGTCGGCAAGACCACCATGGTCGGCGCGGTCAGCGAGATCGTGCCGCTGCGCACCGAGGAACCGCTGACCTCGGCCGGCCTGGGCGTCGACGACCTCAACGGCATCCCGGAGAAGCACGCCACGACGGTGGCCCTGGACTTCGGCCGGATCACGCTCAGCCAGGAACTCGTGCTGTATCTCTTCGGCACGCCGGGGCAGCAGCGGTTCTGGTTCATGTGGAACGACCTGGCCATCGGTGCCCTGGGCGCCGTCGTCCTCGTCGATGTCCGCCGCCCGGAGTCCAGCTTCGCCGCCATCGACTTCTTCGAGCGGCGCGACATCCCGTTCGTCGTCGGCGTCAACGGCTTCCACGGCGAGCATCCGTACGCCGCGGAGGAGATCCGGGACGCCCTGGCCCTGCCGGAACACACCCACGTACTGCTCTGCGACGCCCGCGACCGCGAGTCGTGCAGGGACGTACTGATAGCGCTGATAGACCAGTTGATAGCCACGTCGGCGCAGAGCAACGGAAGCGGGCGGCCCAGCGGGCGGGTGTGAGCCCCCTCGGAGGGACCGGCCGGGGCCTGGCTCGGCGGGGCTGACTGGGGTGGCTGGTCCGGCTGCTCACTGGGCTGGCTGGGCTGGCTGGGACAACCGGGCCGGCCGGGACGGATGGGCTGAAGTGGACTGAGCTGCGCCGGACCGGGGCGGCACCGGAACTGGGCGCCGCCCCGCCCGGCCTGATGATCCATCAGGAATGTCCCGCCACGCCGGCGCGGAGCGCGTGCGCCGACGCGATCGCCGTCCCCGGTGAGGAGCCGGCGACCGACGTCGACGAGGCGGTCTCGTACGCGGAGCGTGTGATGCGCGAACAGGTCCGCCGCAGCTACCAGGCCCACCAGGTCGTCATGGCGGGAATGAACGAGCGCCGGGACCAGTGACCGGGCCGCACTCCCCCAGGTCGCCCCCGCCCACTCCGCACGGCACACCTTCCACACGGTCCGCACTCCGCACGCCCCGTACTCCGTACAGGGTGACCCGCGTCGCCCGCCCGCCCGCGCCCCTTCCGCTTCCGGACACCGTCGCGTCACACCGGGCGGGCACGTTTCGGTCGTCCCCTCCTGCCTCGCCTTGTATCCGTCCGCCCCGCTCCCCGCGCGGGCGTGACGCGGAAGGACGACGTGCGCCGTGTCCCTGCTGCCGCTCGACACCACCGTCCCCCGGGCGCTCCCCACGCCCGCCCCGTCCCCCTCTCCTTCACCTTCCCGCTCCCGCTTCTCCGCCGCCGCGCGCCTGACCCGCTGGACGCTGAGCCTGCTCCCGCTCCTCCTCATCGGGGTGTGGGCGGTGCTCGACTGGCGTGCCGTCCGTGACGGCGCCGCCCGGCTCGCCTCCGCCGATCCCTGGTGGCTGCTGGCCGCGGCCCTCTTCACCTGCCTGGGCTGGGTGGCCGCCGCGTGTGTGCGGCAGGGCGCCATCCCGGACCGGCTGCCGCCGGGACTGCTGCTGGCCTCCCAGGTCGCCGCGGGTACCGCGAACCACGTACTCCCGGCGAGCATCGGCGCCCACGCCGTCACCCTGCGCTTCCTGCAGGGCCGCGGCATCCCCCTGGCCAGGGCCACCGCCTCGCTCGCCCTGTACTCGCTGGTCAAGCCGATCGCGAAGACGCTGGTGCTGCTGGTCTTCATGGTGGCCTTCCCGGAGTTGCTGCACCTCGGTGAACTCGTCCCGGACGAACGGACCATGCTCCTGGTCGTCGGCGCCGTGACCCTCGGGTTCGGCTCGGCCGCGCTGCTGGTGACCACCGTGCGTCCGCTGCGCCGCCCGGCCCTCGACTGCGTACGCACCGCCCTGACCGACGTCCGGGTGCTGCACACCCGGCCGGCCCGGATCCTCGCCCTCTGGGGCGGTTCGGCCGCGACCCCGCTGCTCCAGGGCAGCGTGATCGCCGCGGTCGGGTTCTCGCTCGGGCTGCCGCTGTCCTGGGCGCAGGTGATCCTCGCGCTGCTCCTCGCCAGTACGGCCGTCGGAGCCGTGCCCGCGCCCGGTGGCATCGGGCCGGTCGACGCGGCCCTGGTGTTCACGATGGTCGCGTTCGGCGCACCGATCGGCATCGCCACGGCGACCGTCATCGGCTACCGCGTCCTGACGGTCTGGGTCCCCCTGCTGCCGGGCGCGCTGGTCCTGTCGGTCCTGGTCCACCGCAAGGTGCTGTGAGCCGCACCGAAGCCCGAGCCCCGGCCACGGACTTCGGACCACTGGGGCTATGGAGGCGTGGCGGCTACGGGGCTACGACCCGCCTCTTCCGAGATCAAGCCGCCCGACGTGGGCCACGTTCCCCCGGTCCTCGGCGTCCTCGCTGGCCTCCGCGCCGAACCAGGCGTCGAGGATCTCCTTGAGCAGCGGCTCGGACGTCAGCCGCAGACTGAGCGCCAGCACATTGGCGTCGTTCCACCGCCGGGCACCCTGGGCGGTGTACGCGTCCGTGCAGAGCGCGGCCCGCACCCCGGGCACCTTGTTCGCGGCGATGGACGCGCCGGTCCCCGTCCAGCAGCACACGACTGCCTGGTCCGCGTCCCCGGCGGCGACCTGACGGGCCGCCGTCTCCGAGCACACCGCCCACTGCGGATCGTCCCCGGGGTTCAACGCCCCGTACGCCAGCACCTCGTGACCACGCGCACGCAATTCTTCGAGCAGGGCACGGGCGACGGGTTCGTCCATGTCGGAGGAGACGGAGATCCGCATGTCCGGGAGCCTACCCAAGCGTGCCGCCCCGGGAGGCCATGCCGATGTGTACGAACCAGCGGACGGAGTGGCAGTACGGAGCCAATCCCAACCTGCCGTTCCACAGGACGGACTGGAGGCATTCCTGGGCGGTTCGGACGACGGGCCCTTCACGCCGTCGACCCGCGCCCGAGGGACCGGTCAAGAAGGGCTGCCACCGGGAGTCCGCGCCGTCCGGAAACCGGAACCATCGGCGGTCGGCAAGATCGTCCAGGCACAGAGTGTCGCGCCCGGCCGGCGGATCGTCGGCGCACAGCACCGCGCCGGCCGGGTCCGAGCGCAGACGGAGGCTGGGTCATCCGCCGATCCCGGGAAGACCCAGATCCACCCGGGCATCTTCCCGAAGGACGCCACGCTGCTCCTGGTGGTGGAGTTCACGGACGACGGCTCGGTCCGGACGACGGCGGACTGGTCGGTGTCGAAGGTCCCGACCTGCAGGCTGCCGGGGAAGCCGGAAGTGCAGGCCCTAGTCGAGAAGTGGCGGAGCGACAGCCCCGGGCCGGCAGCCCGGGGTTGTCGTCATTGCACGGACACCAGAGCGAAACCCCTGTTGCCTCGTATCTGCTGCTCGGCAGGAGGGCTCGGCCCCGCGGTTGGCAAGTCCAAACCCAGTGCGAGGCCCAGTCGATGGTCTCACAGGGGGTGATCGACCTCAGGAGGTGGCATCGCACGCTCAGCACCACTGAGCAACGGTCACCACGAGTACCGGCACGATCGGACATTTTCGGTGGCGGACGGTCACACTGCGGACACCGAGTTGCCACTCCCGGCGAGCGTGATCGCCTCGACCGGGGCCTCGCTCCGCCTGCCGCTGTCCTGAACGCAGGCATCCTCGCGTTCCTCGTCGCCCCGCACCGTGGTCGGAGCCGTGCCCGCGCCGGGCGGCATCGGCTCCGTTGGTGCGGTGCCGGTGTTCACCTCTCCGGGCTGTACGGCGGACCAGGAGTCCGCCGTACGGCCCCGTGCACGAGCGACAACACCGGCCGACGAGACGAGGCTCCCTGCCGACTCAGCCCTCGTCCGGCGTAAGCCGCAGCGAGACGCTGTTGATGCAGTACCGCTGGTCGGTCGGGGTCGAATACCCCTCACCCTCGAACACGTGCCCGAGATGCGAGCCGCAGCGGGCGCACCGTACCTCCGTGCGTACCATCCCGTGCGACCGGTCCGCGATCAGCTCGACCGCGTCGGACTCCTTCGGGTCGTAGAAGGAGGGCCAGCCGCAGTGCGACTCGAACTTCTCGGTGGAGGTGAAGAGTTCGGCGCCGCAGGCGCGACAGGAGTACACGCCCTTCGTCTTGGTGTCGGTGTACTCGCCGGTGAACGCCGGCTCGGTGCCGGCCTTGCGCAGCACCGCGTACTCGGCCGGGTTCAGCTCCGCGCGCCACTGCTCGTCCGGCTTTTCGATGTCGTACGACATGAAGCTCAACCCCTCACTACAGGTACGGCTACTTCGACAGGCGGGTCAGGATCTCGGGTCCGAGGTCCGTCACGTCACCCGCGCCCATGGTGAGAACGAGATCACCGGGCTTCGCCATTCCCGCCACCAGCGCGGGCACGTCCGCCTTGTCCTTCGCCGGCGTCACGTCCGCGCCCGCGGCCCGGGCCGCCTCGATGATCAGCTCGCTGGTGACGCCCGGGATCGGGTCCTCGCGGGCCGGGTAGATATCCAGCACGACCGAGGCGTCCGCCAGGGCCAGGGACTCGCCCATCTCCTTGCCCAGCTCCTGGGTGCGGGAGAACAGGTGCGGCTGGAAGACGACCAGGATGCGGGCGTCGCCGGCGGCCGCCCGCATCGCCTCCAGGTCCGCGGTCATCTCCGTCGGGTGGTGCGCGTACGAGTCGATGACCTGCACGCCCGCCGCCTCGCCCTTCAGCTGGAGCCGCCGCTTCACGCCCGTGTACGAGGCGATGGCCGGGGCGAGCTCCGCCGCCGGAATGCCCAGGGCCGCGCCCGCCGCCAGCGCCGCCACCGCGTTGTGCGCGTAGTGGCGGCCCGGGACCGAGACCATGAAGGTGAGCGGCGAGCCGTCCAGCTCGACGGTCACCTCGCTCTTCAGGCCCTGGGCGACCACGGACAGGACACGTACGTCCGCGTCCTCGGACTCGCCGTACGTCACCACCCTGACGTCGTCCGACAAGCGCCGGGTCAGTTCGCGCGCGCCCTCGTGGTCCGCGGTGATCACCAGGGTGCCGCCGGGCACGATCTTGTCCGCGAACGTCTCGAAGGATTCGTAGATCTCGTCCATCGACGCGTAGTTGGCGTGGTGGTCCAGCTCCACGTTCAGCACGATCGCCACCTCGGGCGCGTACTTGTGGAAGCTGCGGTCCGACTCGTCGGCCTCGGCGACGAAGATCTCGCCCTCGCCGTGCAGGGCGTTGGAGCCGGGGGCGTCGAGGTCGCCGCCGATCGCGTACGAGGGGTTCAGGCCCAGGGTCGACAGAGAGACGGCCAGCATCGACGTCGTGGTCGTCTTGCCGTGGGTGCCCGCGACCGCGATCGGCCGCAGGCCGTCCATCAGGCGGGCGAGAGCGTCCGAGCGGTGGACGACCGGGATGCCCAGCTCGGCGGCGCGGGCCAGCTCCGGGTTGTCGGCGCGGATCGCGGACGACACGACCACGCAGGTCGCGTCGTCGGCGAGGTGCCCGGCCGCGTGGCCGATGTGCACCGTCGCCCCCAGCGCGCGCAGGGCCTCCGCGGTCGCGGACTCCTTCGCGTCACTGCCCGCGACCTCCGCCCCACGCTGCGCGAGAATCTTCGCGATCCCCGACATCCCGGCACCGCCGATGCCGATGAAGTGCGGTCGGTCCATGGCGGTGGGAAGACCGGGTGCCATACGTGTTACTCCCAGGACTCGGGTACGACGGTGAGCGCGCCCAGCTTATTCGGTACGGCGCCGGGCACCCCGCAAGGGCCGGGGCCCCGTAAGGGGCGCGGGGCTGTGACACTGTGCGGCTCCGCCGCGTGGGCGCGACCAGCCCCCACGCACCCGCGGCCGAAACTCAGACCTCCACAACCCCACTCACGACTTGCTGTGCGAGAACAGCTTCAAAACCGGCACCCCCACCTTGTGCCGAGCCCGCGAGGCCCAGTCCCGGTGGAAGAACTCCTCCACGTAATGCGGATCGGTCAGCACGATGACCTCATCCGCGTCGATCTCGTCCACGAGCCCCTTCAGCGCATCCAGCGGATGATCCTCGATCAGCCGCCCCTCCGCCGCGCTCCCCGCCGCCCGCAAGGCCACCAGCGACACCTCCAGGGCCTTCTGCCCCTGGCCGACGGCCTCCTCGCCCTCGGGCGTCTCGTTCTCGCGGGCCGCTTCGTCCAGCTCGCCGAGCGCCACGTCGTCGATGGCCCGCAGCAACCGGTCGGCCTGGTCGCCACGGGGCTGGAGCAGCACATGGAAGGCGACGTCCTCGTCACCGTGCAAGCTGGTGACGAACTCCACGTCCGCGGACGTCAGGGCCTTCTCGATCATCAGTACGCTTGTGAACACGACAGGCGCCCTTCTCATCCGTGGGCCGTCCGTAGGCCCCTGCGGAAACCATCCTGCCCCGTAACCGCACGGGGACTGCGAGATTTAGTGTGCCCAGCGAAAGCCAAACGGAACGGATGATTCCGTCTATTCGGTCAGGTCCGACGGTAACGGCTGAACAGGAACCCGGCCTCCTCCAGCAGAGAGGTCAGCTCGAAGCGCCTCGGCACGGCCACCGGAGGGCCGCCGGCGATGCGTTGGGCGTCGCCCGCGGTGAGCATCGGGGACACCGTCAGGCAGAGCTCGTCGAGTACCCCGGCGGCGACCAACTGGCCGAGCAGCCGGGGCCCGCCCTCGGTCAGGAGCCGGTACAGGCCCCGGTCTGCGAGGGCGCGTACGGCCCGGGCGGGGTCCACACCCATGCCGTCCCCGGCGATCACGACCTGTGCGCCGGCCTTCTCGGCGGCGGCGATCCGGTCGGGGGCTGCCGCGGCGCCCGTGAGCACGAGCGTGGGGACCAGCGGCGAGGTGAAGAGCGGCAGCGAGAAGTCCAGGTCCAGGCTCGCGCTGACCACCGCGATCGCCGGGGCCGGGCCCTGCCCCGCCGCCTCCCGGAGCGCGGCGAAGTCCTCCCGCGCACGTGCCGGGCGGTAACCCTCCTGGCGTACCGTTTCCGCACCGACCACCACGGCGTCCGCGAGCGCCCGCAGCGTGCCGAAGATCCGCATGTCGGCGGCGCTGGAAATGGGCTGCGAGCGCCCGTCGTGCTGGGCGGCCCCGTCGAGCGTGGACACCATGTTGGCCCGCAGCCACGGCTCCGGCCCCGCGGGGCCGGAGCCGGACGGATAGGCGTACGCCGCCGCCAGCTCCTCCAGCCCCCACTCCCGGTCGGCGCCCTCCGCACCGGCCCGACCGGCCGTATCAGGGCCCCCACCCGAGTCCCGGGCTGCTGTTTCATCGGTCACAGGGAACAGGCGTCGCATGTCCTGCAGTCTGGCACGGCCCGTAGAGTGGGGAACCGTGTCGACCTCCACCTCTGCCTCCGGTCTCGGTTCCATAGCCGACGCGGCCCCGTCGTCCCTCTGCGCCCGTGAGCCGCGCGTTCCCGCGGATCGGCTGGTCGCCGAGATGGTGCCGCCGCCCCGGTTCGACTCGGTCCGCTTCGATACGTACATTCCGGACCCGAACCAGCCCAGCCAGACCGAGGCCGTCCACGTGCTGGACGCCTTCGCGGCGGGGCTCGGCGGGGCGCAGGCCGCCGGCTCCGGCAAGCGGGGCTTCCTCGGCTTCGGCAAGAAGGCCGCGAAGGCGCCGGCGGGTCCCCGCGGTGTCTACCTCGACGGTGGTTACGGCGTCGGCAAGACACACCTGCTCGCCTCCCTCTGGCACGCGACCCCCGCCGAGCCCTCCCTCAAGGCCTTCGGCACGTTCGTGGAGCTGACGAACCTGGTCGGCGCCCTCGGCTTCCAGCAGACCGTGCAGACGCTGAGCGGTCACCGGCTGCTCTGCATCGACGAGTTCGAGCTCGACGACCCCGGCGACACCGTCCTTGTGTCCAGCCTGCTCGCCCGGCTGGTCGAGGCGGGGGTGGCGCTCGCCGCGACCTCCAACACGCTGCCGGGCAAGCTCGGCGAGGGCCGGTTCGCCTCGGTCGACTTCCTGCGCGAGATCCAGGGCCTGTCGGCGCACTTCAGGTCGCTGCGCATCGACGGCGAGGACTACCGCCACCGCGGGCTGCCCGAGGCCCCGGACCCGTACTCCGACGAGCAGGTCACGAAGGCCGCGTACGCCACGCCGGGCGCCTCGCTCGACGACTTCCCGCATCTGCTCGACCACCTGGCCCGGGTCCACCCCAGCCGGTACGGCGCGCTGACCGACGGGATCGCGGCGGTCTGCCTCACGGACGTCCAGCCGGTCCCGGACCAGTCGACCGCGCTGCGGCTCGTCGTCCTCGCCGACCGGCTGTACGACCGCGAGGTGCCGGTACTCGCCTCGGGGATGCCCTTCGACCGGCTGTTCAGCGAGGAGATGCTGAACGGCGGCTACCGCAAGAAGTACTTCCGCGCGATCTCCCGGCTCACGGCGCTGGCACGGGACGCGAAGGACCTCGTGAAGGGCTGACCGACCGCCCTTCATCAGCCGGTTTCCGGCCTGGCACCGACGCTCTTCAGCCCTCTTCAGGCTCTCTTCAGGCTGAAACGTTAAGTTAACCCTGCAAACAACTTCACCCGTTAACGTTCATGTTGACGTGAGAGCACTTGACCTGAAGCCGGCCGAGAGGGGGCGCATGTTACGAGGTACAACGGCCCGGACCCTGTTCACCGTTCTCGCCGCCGTCCTGCTCGCCCTGCAACTCTCCGCGCCCGCTTCGGCGTTCGCTTCCGCGCACGTGACACCCGTCACGGGCCCCAAGAGCAAGGCCGAGTTCGTCACCTGCGGCGAGGCCCTGCACCCGGGCAGCCCGACGGGTCCCCTGCGGACCCGTGACCGGATCCGCGTCGCGGACCACGTCCCCCAGTCACCCGCGCGTCCGCTGCTCTGCAAGGACCCCGCGACCTACCACGACGACCCGTCGCACACCGCCGCTCCCGCGGCGCACCACCGTACGGCGAGATCGTCGACAGCCCATTCCCCGGCGGCACTTCAAGTGTTCCGCTGCTGACCCGACCCCCACCGGGCACGAAGCGACTCCGACCTGACCCACCCTCACACGCCACGTCCGCCGAGCGCGTCGACGTGGGGTCATGTCGCCGTACCCGCATGCGCTCCGTTTTGTACACCGACGCGCCCTCTGGCGCGCCAGGAGGAACTGACACATGCAGCCCCTTATCGACCACGCACGCTCCTTCCGCAAGCAGTCCGAGGACCGCCCGGAGGAGTTCGCCCGTCTCGCCGAAGGCCAGTCCCCGCAGGTCCTGTTCATCACCTGCTCCGACTCCCGGGTCGTCCCGGCCCTGATCACCGGAGCCCGGCCCGGTGAACTCTTCGAACTGCGCACGGCGGGCAACATCGTCCCCCCGCACACCTCCTCGCAGCCCACCAGCGAGGCGGCCACCATCGAGTACGCCGTCGAGGTGCTCGGCGTCGCGGACATCGTCGTCTGCGGCCACTCCCACTGCGGTGCCGTCGGCGCGCTGGTTCGCGGCGACGACCTGACCGCCGTACCAGCCGTACGCGACTGGCTCGCGCACTCCACCCCTCGCCCCGAAGGCGCCGTCGAGGACCCGACCGTCACCGAGGCCGTGCAAAGCCACGTACTCACCCAGCTGCTGCGACTGCGCTCCTACCCGTGCGTGGCACGACGTCTGACGAGTGGTCAACTCCGGCTGCACGGCTGGTTCTACGAGGTGCACACCGGCTCCGTCCTGGCGCACGACGTGCACGCCGACTCCTTCGAGGAGCTGTGAGCAACGCGATGGGCACCCCCACAAGCAATCGAATGAGTACAAGCAACCGAATGAAGTTCCCTCATCTGCGGCAGGACTTCGCCGCCTCGCTCGTCGTCTTCCTCGTCGCCCTGCCGTTGTGCGTGGGCGTGGCGGTGGCGTCGGGCGTGCCCGCCGAACTCGGCCTGGTCACCGGCATCGTGGGCGGCCTGGTCACCGGCCTGCTGCCCGGCAGCAGCCTGCAGGTCTCGGGCCCGGCCGCGGGTCTGACCGTGCTGGTCTTCGAGGCGGTGCAGGAGTACGGACTGCCCGTGCTCGGAGTCATCGTGCTGGCCACGGGTCTGATCCAGGTCGCCATGGGAGCCCTGAAGTTGGGGCGCTACTTCCGGGCCATCTCGGTGGCCGTCGTCGAGGGCATGCTGGCCGGGATCGGGCTCGTCCTGATCGCCGGGCAGCTCTACTCGGTGGCGGGCGCACAGGCACCCGCCTCGGGTCTGGGCAAGCTGGCCGGACTGCCGGGACTGATCGCCGACTCCGCCGGGTCCACCGAGGCACTGGCCTCGTTCGGACTCGGGGCCGGCACCATCGCCGTGCTGGTGCTCTGGAAGCACCTACCGAAGAAGGTGCGTACGGTGCCGGGGGCGCTCGGCGCGGTCGCGCTGGCCACGCTCGTGACGCCGGCGTTCGGCCTGCCCGTGGCGAC
The DNA here is from genome assembly GCF_027270795.1 of Streptomyces sp. ActVer. NCBI lineage: Bacteria > Bacillati > Actinomycetota > Actinomycetes > Kitasatosporales > Streptomycetaceae > Streptomyces > Streptomyces sp. ActVer. The sequence continues at coordinate 5,515 of NZ_JAPWHT010000213.1, read as the reverse complement.
CGTCGAGGTGAAGGGCCTGCTCGACTCGATCCAGCTGCCGGGCTTCGAGACCGTCGGCGAGCTGGCGAGTCTGGGCGTGCTCGGGACGGTGGTGGCCTTCGTGCTGATCGCCTCGGCGGAGTCGCTGTTCAGCGCCGCCGCCGTGGACCGGCTGCACGACGGACCGCGTACCGAGTACGACAAGGAACTGATGGCGCAGGGCGCGGGCAACACGGTCTGCGGGCTGCTCGGCGCGCTGCCGATGACCGCGGTGATCGTGCGCAGCGCGGCGAACGTGCAGGCGGGCGCGCGGACGAAGGCGTCCCGGGTCATGCACGGTGTGTGGCTGCTGCTGTTCGCGGCGCTGCTGCCTGCCGTGCTCGCCTACATCCCGCTGCCGGCCCTCGCGGGCATCCTGGTGCACGCGGGCTGGAAGCTGATTCCGCTGCGCGGGATCGTGTCGCTGTGGCGCGAGCACCGGGGCGAGGCGCTGATCCTGATCGTCACGGCCGTGTCGATCGTCGCGATCAGCATGTTCGAGGGTGTCCTGATCGGGCTCGCCCTCGCGGTCGCGAAGACGGCCTGGGAGGCCTCGCACCTCAAGATGGAGGTCATAGACAAGGGAGCGGGCCCCGTGCAGGCCTACCTGTCGGGCAACGCCACCTTCCTGCGGCTGCCGAAGATCCTCGACAACCTGGAGGCGCTGCCCCAGGACCGGCCGGTCGAGCTGGACCTGTCGGGGCTGCACCACCTGGATCACGCGTGCCGGACGGCCCTGGAGAACTGGGCCGAGCGGCACAGCGCGACAGGTACGAAGCCGGTGAAGGTCACGACGCCGTAGACCCTCCGTGAGCAGGCAGGAACGGCCCGGGGCTCGACAGAGCCCCGGGCCGTTCCGTTGCCGGAACCCGGGCGTATCGTTGAAATAGCCACATAAGCGGCGACTCGATCGGCACAAGGTGCGGAGGGCAGGGGTCGTCATGGTCGAAGAACTCCTGGTCGCGGCGGCGACGGTCGCGTCCGTCGGGGTCGTCTACGTCGCGGCGGCGGCACGGATCGTCAAGCAGTACGAACGCGGAGTGGTCCTCCGGCTCGGGCGGCTGCGCGGGCAGCCGCGCACTCCGGGGTTCACGATGGTGGTCCCCGGGGTCGACCGGCTGCACAAGGTGAACATGCAGATCGTGACGATGCCCGTGCCCGCGCAGGAGGGCATCACCCGGGACAACGTCACGGTGCGCGTGGACGCGGTCGTCTACTTCAAGGTCGTCGACGCGTCGAACGCGATCATCCGGGTCGAGGACTACCGCTTCGCGGTCTCGCAGATGGCGCAGACCTCATTGCGCTCGATCATCGGCAAGAGCGACCTCGACGACCTCCTGTCGAACCGCGAGAAGCTCAACCAGGGCCTGGAGCTGATGATCGACAGCCCGGCGGTGGACTGGGGCGTGTCCATCGACCGCGTCGAGATCAAGGACGTCTCGCTGCCGGAGACGATGAAGCGGTCGATGGCCCGGCAGGCCGAGGCCGACCGTGAGCGCCGGGCGCGGATCATCAACGCCGACGCGGAACTCCAGGCGTCGAAGAAGCTGGCCGAGGCCGCCGGAGTGATGTCCGAGCAGCCCGCCGCGCTCCAACTCCGGCTGCTGCAGACCGTGGTGGCGGTCGCCGCCGAGAAGAACTCGACGCTCGTGCTTCCCTTCCCGGTGGAGCTGCTGCGGTTCCTGGAAAGGGCACAGCAGCCGAACGAACTCCAGGGCCCAACTCCCCCGCCATCCGGGTCATCTGACGCTGCGTGAGAACGCCACGCTACGCGCGTGGTTCACGTGTCCGGTGCTGCGTGATACACACAGGCGGGTCACGTTCTCCTGTCCGCCAACAGGAAGGTTGCCCCATGTCCGCAACACGACGCGAGGTGCTCGCCCGCTCCGGTGCCCTGGGAGTGGGCATCGCGTTCACGGGAGCCATGTCGGAGCTCTTCACCGGCACGGCCACCGCGCTGGGCCACACCGGATACGGCCCTCTGATCCCCGACCCGGACGGCCTGCTCGATCTGCCGGAAGGTTTCCGCTACCGAGTGCTCTCCCGCGAGGGCGACCAACTGCGCTCCGGCGAGGGCCGGGTGCCGAGCAACCACGACGGCATGGCCGCGTTCGCCGGCCGGTCCGGCGACAGACACAGCCGGGTCGTCCACCTGGTCCGCAACCACGAGAACCGCAACACCGGCCGCATCCCGGTCCCGACCGTCGAGGGCCTCACCTACGACCCGATGGGCAAGGGCGGCTGCACGTCGCTGACGGTCGACTCGCGCGGGAACGTGCTCGACGAGCGGGTCGCCATCGCCGGTACGGCGGTCAACTGCGCGGGCGGGCCCACCCCTTGGGGCACCTGGCTCACCTGCGAGGAGACCGAGGACAAGGCCGGCACGAACGGCTACACCAAGGACCACGGCTTCATCTTCGAGGTCGACCCGGCGCATCCGCACCGCACGGGCGCGGTGCCGCTCACCGCGATGGGCCGCTTCCAGCACGAGGCGATCGCCGTCGACCCGAAGCGCGGCATCGTCTACGAGACCGAGGACGCCTTCGAGAAGCCCTTCGGCCTCTTCTACCGTTTCCTGCCCAACAAGCCCGAGGGCGGCCGCGGTTCGCTCCGAGCGGGCGGCCGGCTCCAGGCGATGCGCGTGCCGGGCGTACCCGACCTCTCCTCGATCCAGGAGACGGGCGCGAGCTTCGACCGCGTCGAGTGGGTGGACGTCCCGGACCCGCTCGCCGCCCAAACCGCCATCCGCTTCCAGGACTTCGGCCCCAAGGGCATCACCCACGCCCAGAAGCTGGAGGGCTGCTACTGGGGCGGCAAGTCCGTCTACTTCGTCTCGTCCTTCGCCCACAGCAGCGCGGGTTCGGCCGCCGACCACTTCGGCCAGATCTGGCGGTACGACCCCGATGCCCGCCGGCTCACCCTGGTGATCGTCTTCGGCCCCGACACCGACGTACAGCTGCCCGGCGAGTCCCCCGACAACATCTGCCTCGCCCCCAGCGGCGGCCTGATGGTCTGCGAGGACGGCGGGGGCGTACAGCACGTGTACGGCGTGACGCGACGCGGCGAGGTGTACGCGATGGCCCGCAACCGGCAGAACATCGGCACGCCGGAGGAGCCGGAGTGGGGCGAGTTCGCGGGCGTCACCTTCTCGCCCGACGGCAGGACGATGTACGTGAACTGCTACACCCCCGGGACGACGTTCGCGGTGACGGGCCCCTGGCGCAGGTAGCCCCGCGCTCGCCGGGCAGGAGCCCCGGCCGACGGGAGGGGTGGGACACGGGCAACGGGTCCCACCCCGGCGGGTCCGGCTCCGCATTCATCACCGTCACCGCTGAAAGCGATCGGATTCTCTTGTTGGACGGCTAAAAGGTCACGGTGGAGGCTGGGGCGTACCGAATGAATCCCCAGGAGGAACCTCCATGCAGACACGCACCGTCGGTGACGTCCAGGTCGGAGCGATCGGTCTGGGCGGTATGCCGATGTCCATCGAGGGACGCCCCGACGAGCAGCGTTCGGTCGCGACCGTCCACGCCGCGCTGGAGGCCGGCGTGACGCTGATCGACACCGCTGACGCCTACCACCGGGACGCCGACGAGGTCGGTCACAACGAGTCCCTGATCGCCCGCGCGGTGGCCGAGTACGGCGGCGACACCTCGGACGTGCTGATCGCGACGAAGGGCGGTCACCTCCGCCCGGGCGACGGCTCGTGGACGCTGAACGGCTCGCCGGAGTACTTGAAGAAGGCCTGCGACGCGTCGCTGGAACGGCTCGGCGTCGAGGCCATCGGGCTCTACCAGTTCCACCGGCCCGACCCGCGCGTCCCCTACGAGGAGTCGGTCGGGGCGATCCGCGATCTGCTCGACGCGGGCAAGATCCGCTTCGCGGGCATCTCCAACGCCAGCCCCGACCGGATCCGGCTGGCCAACGAGATCCTCGGCGGCCGGCTGGTGAGCGTGCAGAACCAGTTCTCGCCCTCCTTCCGTTCCAGCGAGCCCGAGTTGGAGCTCTGCACGGAACTCGGCATCGCGTTCCTGCCGTGGAGTCCGCTGGGCGGCATCTCGAACGCCGGCGAGCTGGGTTCGCGGTACGCCGCGTTCGCCGACGTGGCCCGGACCCACGGCGTGAGCCCCCAGCAGGTCTGCCTGGCCTGGATGCTCGCGAAGGCACCGGTGGTGATCCCGATCCCGGGTTCCTCCCGGCCCGAGACGATCCGCGACTCGGTCGCGGCGGCAGAGCTGAAGCTGTCCGCGGAGGAGCAGGCACGCCTCGACGCGGCGTGAGAGGGCTCCGGCCTACCCTGAAGGCATGAGCGACCATTCCGGCACCGAGCACCCCGCGCCCCTTCAAGGGCGCGGGGCTGTGACATCGTGCGGCTCCGCCGCGGGGCGCGACCAGCCCCCACCGGCCGGCACATCACCCACCGACCTCCCCCCGGAGGGCGTCGCCGAGTGCGTCCTCTGCCAGAAGCCAACCGAGTACCCGGAGTCGTACAGGGGCATCACCCTGTGCCCCGTCTGCGAGTGGCAAGAGGCACAGCGCACAGCCTGCTCCGGTTGATCAACCCCGGCGGCTGGTGAGCGCGCAGGCCGCCGCGACGGCCGCCGCTGCCATCGCCCCGGCGACGAACAGCGGCAACACCGGTGCCGGTACGACCCCCGCCTGCGACCCCGTCACCAGGTCGGTGACCGCCACGCGGGCCGGTGACCCCGTCACCACCAGCGCCAGCACCGCCGCGAGCAGCATCGCCGGGACCGCCCGGCCGGTCGACCGCAGCAGCGGCCGGGTCGTGAGCGCTCCGACGGCCGTGCCGAGCAGGGCGCAGGCGAGCGCGGCCAGCAGCCCGGCGCCGCCCGCCGGTACGACGGGCACGGGCGTCCGGTGGTCGGTGCTCGCCGGATCACTGACCACACTCACGACGACCGTCGCCACCACCCCGAGCAGCGCCGCCGCCCCGAACGCGACGAGCAGACAGGCGAGATGAGCCCGCGCGGGCCCGGCCGCCGCACCCACACAACTCCGGGCGGCGGGCGGCTCGTTGGTGGCACAGATGCGTACGAGCCAGGCCGCGACGGGGAGTACCGCGGCGGCGGCGTAACCGAGCGAGTCCAGCACCGGCTGGCCCGTCTGGACGCCGATCCCCAGAACGGCCGCGTACAGGATGACCGGCGGCAGCCAGCGCTGGGAGCGCAGCAGGAGCGCGGCCTGATACCGGAGGAGCGCGATCATGAGCGGACCTCGGCGTCGACATCTGCAGCGACATCTGCAGCGGCTTGGGCATCAACAGCCGCAGTGGCAGGGACTCGTGGCAGTACGCCGGCCACCGAAGTCCCCTCCCCCACGCTCACCACATGCCACGGCGGGCGGGCCGTCAGCAGGGTCCTGAGCAGGGTGTCCGAATGCGGCTCGGGGACGGTGAGGCGGAGCCTTCTGGGCACGCGGCCGGCACCGGGGCCGGGCTCCTCGACGGAGACGGCCAGGCGCGTCGCCTCGGCGGGCG
>NZ_JAPWHT010000212.1:0-16959 GCF_027270795.1 Streptomyces sp. ActVer | reverse complement strand
GCACCACCCGCACCAAAGTCCACGACCGTACGCGCCCCGTCGCCCCAGCTAACAGCGACAACAAGCCCACTCACCTCAACACCGGCCTGCCCGGCAAGCGGCGCCGCGCCGACTTCCCCGGTGAGGGACGCCAACCCAACGAACACCGTCCCTTCCTCCCCCGCGCCAACAACTCCGGTGAGCTCGGGAACAAGGGCCCACGGCCCAAACGCCGTCCCCTGCGGCGCCCGCACCACACACGACGTCTCCCACCCGTACAACCCGACCAGTTGACTCGTCACCTCCGGCCCATCGAGCCGTAGCTCCGCACCCTGCGGTGCCTCCGGGACGGTCCCCGGCGACACCGCAACAGCCCAACCGCTGTGATGAACCGGCGTCCCCACCGGCACCCCCACCGTGCGATGCACACGCAGTTCGAGCCGCCCGCGGGCCAGCGTCAGGCTCTCGATCCGCGCCGACGGAAGCACGGGCCCGCCCTCGGGGAAGACCGGCCGATGCCACGACGCGAGCCAGTCACGGCCGGCACCCAGCGGATGAATGCGTACACGGGCACTCCGCATGCCACGGGCCGACAACGCGACGTGATTGTCGGCAGCGTTGGCCGCGCTGGTCGGACCGGTGCGGGTGGAGTACGCGAACCGGGCGTACAACGGGTTGCCCGGCGCCCGCTCCGGCGCCCGCGAGTCGAGCTTGTAACTGCCGTGGTTGTGCAGGCGCGCCAGCCCGTCCCCGCCCGTGGTCTGGACGAGCAGCCCGGGCGCGGGAAGGGCGAGCACACGGTCGGCCCCCTCGACCGGCGCCCGCTCCTCGGTGGCCGTCCACACCGGATCCTCGGCGGGGATCAGCAGGGAGAGGAACCCCTTGGAGGCCCAGTACGGCGACCCGGGCCCGGAGTACCGCTGGAGAGTGGCCTCGTGCGGCCCGTACCAGCCAAGGCCGAGTAGCCCGTCCGCGGTCGGGGCACCCCGGTCGAGGAAGTGCCGCAGCCCTCCGCTGAGGATGCGGCGGGTGACGCCCGGCGCGAGCGGTGTCTCACCGGTGAGCGCACCGAGCGCCACGGCGGTGACGGCCGCGAAGCGGTAGGTCAGCGAGCGCCCGTGGTGAATCGGCGCGCCGTTCGCGTCGAAGAGCAGAGCGAACCCGTCCAGGAACTCCCGCAGCCGCGGGCCTAGTCGGTCGAGCAGCTCCCGGTCCCCGGTGAGGTGGGCGTGGAGCAGCGGGTAGAAGTGGAGGGCCCAGCCGTTGTAGTGGTCGAAGGAGCGGCCGTCGCCGTCGGAGTACCAGCCCTGGCCCTGGTACCAGCCGTCCAGCAGGCCGAGCCCGCGGTCGATCGCCCCGCGTGTCTCGGCGTCGCCCCGCCCCACGGACTCCAGGAATCCGGCCACGGTCAGCGGGAAGAGGTACCAGTTGTTGGGGGCGGGCGTGTGCCGCAGCGCCCCGCGCAGCCACTGCTCGACGCGGTCCTGGTCGGCGGCCGGGAGGGTGTCCCAGGTCCAGGGCGTGGTGAGCCGCAGGGCCAGCGCCACGGAGGCCGACTCCACCATGGGCTGGCCCTGGATGCCGTGGTGGCCGATCTCCGGCCAGGACTCGGCGTCGTCGCGGCCGGGCGTGCGGGTGCCGCGCGCGAGACCGGCGGTGTAGTGCTCCAGGAATCCGTGCGGGTCCTTGCCGGACGCCCCGGCGGTACGGAACGCGGCGAGCAGGAACGTACGGGCGAACCCTTCGAGACCGTCGGAGCGCACCCCCGACTGCGAGGGCGGGCCGGGCAGGTCGATCAGGGCGTGGCCGGGGGTGGCGTATCGGAGGGCGGCGGCCAGCAGCCGGTCGCCGGCGGATTCCCAGTGGGCGCGGGTGTAGCCGGTGTACGGGCTGAGGGTGCGGTCTTCCTCGGGGGCCGGGGGCAGCGGGTGTTCAGGCATGGGAGGGGCCACGTCTCCTGTTGGTTCCGTCGGTTTCCGAGAGTCCGTTGCGGCAGTTTCCGAAAGCGGCTGCGATGGGCAGGTCGGGTCAGGCGAGGCGAGCCAGATGTTCGGGCCGGACGGGGTGGGCGAAGGGACGGCCGAGGGCGTACGACTCGATCTCGGCCAGTGCCAGGTCGGCGAGGCGGCGCAGTTCGCCGCCCTTCGAGCCGGCGATGTGCGGGGTGATGAGGACGTTCGGGCAGTCCCACAGCGGTGAGTCGGCGGGCAGTACCTCCGGCTCGGTGACGTCCAGGACCGCGTTGATCCGCCCGGACACCACCTCACTGGTGAGAGCGGTCTGGTCGATGACCGCGCCGCGCGCGGTGTTGATCAGCGTGGTGCCCGTGCGCAGCCGCGCCAGCAGGTCGCGGCAGACCAGGCCGCGGGTCTCGGGCAGCAGCGGTGTGTGCACGCTGAGGACGTCGCTGACCGCGAACAGATCGGGCAGGGAGACCGGCTCCGCCCCGAGATCGCGTGCCTCGGTGTCCGTGACGAAGGGGTCGTGGAGCAGCACGTTCAGGTCGTGCGGGCGGAGCAGCTCGATGACGCGGCGTCCGATGACCGAGGCGCTCAGGATGCCCACGGTCCTGCGGTAGTTGCCCGCGTCGGGGTGGCGTGCGTTCCAGTCGACGCGCCGGCGTTCGGTGTGGTAGGTCCGGGCGGTGTCGAGGACGCGTTTGTTGGCGAGCAGGATCATGGCGAGGGTGTACTCGGCGACCGGCACGGCGTTGGCCGCGGCGGCGGAGGACACCGTGAGGCCACGCTCCCAGCAGGCGGCGGTGATGTGGTGGCGTACGGTCCCGGCGGTGTGCACGACGGCGCGCAGCCGGGGTGCTGCTTCGAGTACCGCCGCGTCGACGGGCGGGCAGCCCCAGCCGGTGACGAGCAACTCGGCGTCGGCGAGCGCGTGGTGGGCTGCGGGGGTGGTGAAATCGTCCAGTACGAGGTGCGGGTCGATGTCGGTGAGGGCGGCCAGCCGGGCCCGTACATCCGGGTCGAGGACCTGATCCGCGGTCCTCCGCGCCATGGCGAGCACGGCACGCGGGCGGGGACGGGGCCGGAGGCCGGGGTGGGTCACTTGACGTTCCTACGGGTCAACTGGGGCTCCTTGCACATCACTTGACGGCACATCACTTGACGCTTCCGGCGGTCAGGCCGGACTTCCAGTAACGCTGCAGCGTGACGAACGCGACGATCAGCGGCACGACGGCGAGCAGCGAGCCGATGACGACGAGCGGGTAGTACTCAGGCGAGACGGTGGCGGAGCTGTTCCAGGTGTAGAGCCCGAGGCTCAGCGGATACAGGTGCTGGTCGGAGAGCATCACCATCGGCAGGAAGAAGTTGTTCCAGATGGCGGTGAGCTGGAACAGGAAGACGGTGACGAATCCGGGGCCGAGCATGCGCAGACTGACGCGTATGTACGTCTGCAGTTCGCCGGCGCCGTCCACGCGGGACGCCTCCAGTACTTCGTTGGGTACGTAGCCGCTGCTGAGCAGACGGGCGAGGTAGACGCCGAAGGGGTTGAACAGGACGGGGACGAAGACCGCCCAGAAGGTGTTGACCAGGCCGATCTCGGAGGCCACCAGATAGAGCGGGAGGGCGAGGACGGTCTGCGGGACCATGACGCCGGTGAGGACGAGGCCGAACAGCTTCTCCTTGTGCCGGAACTCGTACTTGTCGAAGGCGTATCCGGCGGAGACGCTGATGAGGGACCCGACGAGCGCGCCACCGACCGCGTACAGCAGGCTGTTGAGGTACCACTCGCCGTAGAGGCCGCCGTCCATGGCGAAGAGGTCGGACAGGTTGCGGGACAGGGAGAAGTCGCCGAGGGAGAAGATGTCGCTGCCGAAGAGGGCGTCGGCGTTCTTGGTGGACGCGAACAGGAGCCACAGGGCGGGCAGCATCGTGTAGAGGGCGGCGATCAGCACGACGGCGTTGGCGACGCCGCGGCTGGTGAGTCCGGACCTGCCGAAGGGACGGCCGAGTGGCCTGGTGGGCGGCCCGGCGGACGGGGTCGTGGGGGTGATGGGAGTCGTCGTGGTCATTTCGCGCTCCGTTCCCGGCGGCCGGCCCAACGAGTTACCGCGAACGACAGGGCGCAGGTGACGACGAGGAGGATGACGGAGGCCGCGGAGGCGAGTCCGTAGTTGTTGCGGCGGAAGGCCGCGTCGTAGATGTACATGTTCGGTGTGAAGCGGGAGTTGACCATCGGCGTCGCCTGGTTCATCAGCATGGGCTCGGTGAACAGCTGCAGCGCGGCGATCAGGGAGAACATGCACACCATCAGGACGGACCCCCTGATGATGGGGATCTTGACCTGGAACGCGGTGCGCACGCCTCCCGCCCCGTCGATCCTGGCCGCTTCCAGCACCTCGCGCGGCAGCGCCTGGAGGGCGGCGTAGAAGATCACCATGTTGTAGCCGAGGCCGCTCCACAGGGCGATGTTGACGATCGACGGAAGCACGGTGTGCAGGCCCAGGAAGTCGATGGTGATGTCGGCCTCGGCGAAGAGCTTGAGGACCGGGCTGAGCCCCGGTGTGTAGAGGTACAGCCAGATGACCGCCGCGATGATGCCGGGCACGGCGTGCGGCAGGTAGAGCAGCATCTGCGCGGTGCGCCGCAGCCGTATCAGTCCGGAGTCGAGCAGCAGGGCGAGGCCCAGGGAGCCGGCGACGACGACCGGGACGAAGATCACGCAGTACAGGGCGATGGAGCCGAAGCCGGAGACGAAGCTCGGGTCCTGCAGCACGGCGAGGTAGCTGCGCAGTCCGGTGAAGATGGTGCGACCGCCGCCGAAGCCGAGGCCGTCGTGGTCCTCGGAGAAGAAGCTGAGGTAGATCGCGTAGCCGACAGGGACGAGGAACACGGCGACGAGCAGTGCCGTGAACGGGGCGAGGAGCGTGACGTAGGCGAACCTCTGCTGTCGGCGTCCGGCTCTGCGGGTGCGGACGGGGTCCGCCGGTGGCGGTGTGGTCCCCGCCCGTTTCCTGGGAGTCGTCACTGTGCTCACGGATGCACCTCGGATCCAACCTGATGTGCGGCTCTGGAGGGGTGGTGTGCGGCGGTGTGATGTGCGGCGGTGTGGTGTGGCACGGCTGCCGGTCAGCGGGTGGTGACGGACAGGCCGAGGCTCTTCAGGTCGGGCAGGGTCTTGCTCTGTGCCTCCCGGAGGGCCTCCAGGATGGTTCCGCTGCCGACACCGGCCCGCGCGAGCCCGTCGTCGCCGGAGCTGATCGTCGAGACCATGCGCGGTCCCCACTTCCATCGGGTGGAGATCAGCTCGGCCTCCCTCTGGAAGAGACCGAAGATGTCCTGGCCCGAGTAGTAGCTGGTGTCCATCTCCTTGCGGGCGACCGGAACCAGATCGGTCACGGTCGGATAGGCGCTGCTGACCCCGCTGGAGAGCTTGGCGCGCAGCGCGTCCGGGCTGGTGACCATCCAGGTGATGAACTCCAGGGCTTCCTCGGGGTGTGTGCTGTCCTTGGTGACCATGAAGGTCGAGCCGCCCTGCGTGCCCAGGGACGGCTTCTCCGGGTCCCACTGCGGGGAGGGGGCGATGGCCCACTTGCCCTTGCCGCCCGGGGTGGAGGCCATCATCGAGCCCGCCGCCCAGGCGCCCGCGAGCCAGCCGGCCGTCTCACCGCTCTGCAGATGCGCCCGCCACTGCTGGCTGGAGGAGGGCTCGACCCGCACCAGGTCGTCGTCGACCAGGCGCTGCCAGTACGTGGCGACCTTGCGGGTGGGGGCGTCGTCCATGGATACGGTCCAGGACTTGTCGGAGGTGTCGTACCACTGGGCGCCCGCCTGCCAGCTGAGGCCGGCCATGGCGAGCGTGCCGCCGGTGGTGAAGAGACTGGCGATACGGGAGTCCGGCCGGGCCTTCTTCAGCTTGCGGGCCGAGCTCTCGAACTCCGCCCAGGTCTTGGGGACGGGGATGCCGTACTTGGTGAACAGGTCCTTGCGGTAGAGGAAGACCATCGGTTCGATGTCGACCGGCAGGGCGTAGGTGCGCCCTTCGAAGGTGGTCAGGTCCATCGCCTGCGGGAGGATCTTGCGGCGCACCGAGTCGGGCAGCATGTCCGTGATGTCGCGGGGCACACCGTCGATGGCGTAACCGGGCAGCTGGGGATACTCGATGGTGGCGACGTCGGGGGCGTTGCCCGCCCGTGCGGCGTTGCTGAGCTTGGCCCAGCCGCCCTGGTCGCCCGAGGGGACCTGCTCGAAGTCGACCTTGATTTTGGTGTGGGTGCGGTTGTACTCGTCCACGACCTCCTGGCTGCCGCGCAGCGCCGACCAGAAGGTGACGTGCACCGGACCGTCTCCGGCGCTGTCCCCCGTCCCGCCGCCGGAGCAGCCCGCCACCAGCAGCATGGCGAAGATCGTGAGCAGTGCCGTCACGGCCGCACCTGAGCGTCTGACTGCTGGGCGTTGACCAGGCATGGGCCCTCCCGCGTCGTTGCTGGGTCATGGGCATCCTCAGCGGCAGACGAAAAAGGCGTCAATACATCGAACAGAAGAAACTAAAACGGTCAAACGAACACGACGGAGTGGCAGGCGGGCCGCCCGGCCTGAAGAGCGGCCTGAAGAGCGGGCGGAACACCGGCCTGAATACGGGCGGTACACCGGGCGGCCCTGGACGGGATCAGACCGCCGGCGCGGCCGTGGACTCCCTGATCACGAGACCCGGCAGCAGTTCCACGTGCCGGGTGGCCCCGGGCCGCAGCCCGCCGCCCGCCATGTCGAGCCGTCGCAGCAACAGCTCGATCCCGGTCCGGCCGAGCTCCGTCTTGGGCGGGGCGACGGCTGTCAGCGAGACCGGCCCCATGTCTGCGACCACGTCGTTGTACGCGACCACCGAACAGCGTCCCGGCACGTCGATGCCCGCCGCCAGCAGGCGTTGCACCAGCATCAGCGCGTCCATGTCGCTGTGGATCAGCACCGCCGTCGCGCCGATCCTCCCGACGGCCTCGACCAGGTCGGACTCCCGTGGGTCCGCGACTCGGGGATCGGGACCGGCGGTGCTCGAACTGAGAATCGTGGGGCATCCCTCCGCGAGCCCCAGGGCGGCGGTCTGCTCGGCGAACTCGGCGCGGATCACCCGCGCGGTGGGGCTGTCGTCGCGCGCCGCCAGCACGATCCGCCGGTGCCCGAGGCCGACCAGGTGCCCGAGCGCCAGGTGCACGCCGTACGCGTGGTCCGTACGCACACAGTCCAGCGAGTAGATCCCGCCGGCCCTGGCGGGGCGCCGCTCCACCAGCACCGCGGGGACCTCCAGGGCGGCCAGCCAGGAGTGGTCCGCCTCGGCCTCCGCCCGGGTGCGCCAGTGCGGCGACAGCAGCAGGCCGCGCGCCCCGGCGCCCACCGCCTGGCGCACCGCCTCGCGCTCGGACCCGCCGTCACCTGCGGTGATGTGCAGCGCCAGCCGCAGACCGGCCTTGGCAGCGGCCTCCCGCGCGCCCTGCACGGCCTCGGTGAGATAGGTGTTGCTCTCCGGTACGACCATGGCGACGGCGTCACCGCCGACGGGAGGCTCCTCGGGCACCGGCCGCAGTGACCGCGCCACCCCGTGCCCGCGGCGCACCTCCCCACGCCGGGCCAGGTCCTCGACGTCCCGGCGCACCGTCACCACGGAGACGCCGAGTTCGTCGGCGAGGTCGGTGATGCGCGCGACACCCCGGTCCCGCACCGTCTCCGCGATCCGGTCCTGCCGCGTCCGCGCCGACTCCCGCATGTCCCCACCGCTCCCGCCCACGTCGGCCGCGCCGCCCGGCCACCACCGCGCGGCGGTTCGCACGATCGAGTTTCGCGCGATGGCCTCATCGTAGCGATCAATCGATCAAAACGGTGATGGCTTCGGCGACATCCGCTGTTTCGGGGGCATCCACTCGGATGGGCCGGACGGCCGCGCGCCACGTGACGGCCGCTGAATCGGTTCGTTGGACCGGTCACTGGACCGGGCGGGCGGATTCCGGCGTGCGGGGGAAGGGCCGCGCGGGGTCACTGGATGTGGCCTGGTAGGGCTGTTCCTTCTCACCCCCCCGTGGGTGTCGAGCAGTGAACGTCAACGGCGAGAATCGCATCTACCTCCGCAGCAGTCCCTTCCGCCCCACCCGCTCTGCCCCAGGAACAGCCTTCATGCGCGTACAGCCGTTCTCCGTGGTCGCCCCGGCACCCTCCGGACCCGAGGGCGTCCTCGACGTCCCCCGGAATTCCGTGTACCGGCCGCTTCGGCTGTGGGCGGGCCGCGTCCCGGTGGTCGCGGTCCTCGCCGTCCTCCCGCTGTACGGGGTGTGGGCGACGCTTCTCGCGACGGGCGGCGGCGATCTCGCGGCCCAGTACGCCTGGGCCGGTTTCTTCGCCCGGAACCCGGACTCGGCGTACGGACTGTTCTGGTACGGCGGTACACACGCCGCCAACTACAGCGTGCTGTCCCCTCCGTTGATGGCGATGCTGGGCGTTCGGACCGCCTCCGTCCTGGCCGGGGTGGCCGCCACCTGGCTGCTGGGCTCGCTGCTGGAGCGGACCGTCGCCAGGGTGCCGCTGTGGCCCGCGCTGCTCGGCGCTCTCGGGCTGTGGGCCAACGTCGCCTCGGGGCGCACCACGTTCGCCATCGGGCTGGCCTTCGGCCTCGCCGCCCTCCTGGCCGTCGCGGGCCGTCCGACGCGGCGGGACCGGCTGACCGCGGGCGCCCTGGGAGCGCTGCTGGCCACCCTGGCCAGTCCGGTGGCCGGGCTCTTCCTGCTGGTGGCCGGTGCCGGGTATCTGCTCGACCGGCAGTACGCCAAGTGCCTCGTCCTCTCCGTGCCGCCCGTCGCCGTCGTCGCGACGACGGCGTTCCTGTTTCCCTTCCAGGGCGAACAGCCCATGCCGGCGGTCCGCATACTGCTGCCCCTGCTGCTGTCCGGCGCCGTGGTGTGGGCGGCTCCCCGCGCGTGGCGGGTGCTACGGGGCGGGGCGGTGGTGTACGCCGTCGGAGTCGTACTCACCTGTCTCGTCCCCTCGCCCATCGGCACCAACGTGGAACGGCTCGCGGCGCTCTTCGCCCCCGCGGTGCTGCTCCTGTGCCTGCGGGGCGCGGCCGGGTCCGGTGGCGCCCTGCCCGCCCTGCGGAGGGCCTTCGCGCGGCGGGCCTCCGGACGGCGGACCCCCTTGCGGCAGACCTCCTTGTGGCGGACCTCACCACGCTGGGCCGTCCCGGTCGCACTCGCACTCGCCGCGTCGGTCGCCTGGACCACCACGACGACCGGCAACGACCTGCGGGTCACCACGTCGGTGCCGGCCTGGGCCACGCACACCGCCGGGGTCCTCTCCGAGCTCGACCGGCTCGGCGCGGATCGCGACCGGGTCGAGGTGGTGCCCGCCCGCAACCACCGCGAGGCCACCCTCTTCGCACCGCACGCACAGCTGATGCGGGGCTGGAACCGCCAGTTGGACGTCGAGCGGGGCCGGCTGTTCTACGAGGGCGCGCTCGACGCCCCGCGCTACCACGCCTGGCTGCGGAACTGGGCCGTGGGATACGTCGTCGTGCCCGACGGGACACCCGACGGCCCCGCCGAGCACGAGGCCGCCCTCGTCACCTCCGGGCAGGACTGGCTGGAGCCCGTGTGGCAAGACGCGTACTGGAGGATCTACCGCGTCCAGGACGCGGAGCCGCTCGTCTCGGCGCCCGCGCGAGTGGTGCGGGCGGGCGAGGCGGCCGTGGTGCTGAGGATGCCGGGGCCCGGGACGGTGACCGTCCGCGTCCGGTACTCGCCGTGGCTGCGGGCCGCCGGGGCCTGCGTACGGCCGGACGGACCCTGGACCCGGCTGACCGTGCGGCGGGCGGGTCTGTACCGGCTGGACTCCAGCTATGTGAACGGGCCCTCGGACGAGGACGGTTGCCTGCCGGCCGAGGACGGCTCCCAGCAGGGACTGCAGTAGCCCGACAGAAGCGGCCGCGGCCCGACGGGTGCAGCGGGCGGGTACGGCAGACCGTGACACCGAACCGGGCCCGCCGCCGGTCTCCTGGGACTCGGCGGGCGGGCCCGGCCCGGTACGTGCTCGTCGGCGGTCAGTCGACGAGCGTGATGTCCTGCTGCTGGCGCGCGTGGAAGTACGGCAGCGGAAGCCCGCCGCCGGAACGCAGTTCCATCACCGTGGCCTCGACCCGGGCCGCACCCGGCTTGAACCGTCCCGGCTCGGTGCGGTCGCTGTTGGTCCAGCGGTGCTCGGCGCCGTCGCAGACCGCGCCGGTGCCACCGACTCCCTTCCGCGACTTGCCCTCGCCCTGGCCGAGCGAGGAGCTCACGAAGACCGGTCCGGTGCCGCCCGTGCAGCGGTAGGTGCCGGAGAGAGTGACCGTCCCGTCCGCGGCGACACGGCCCGTCGGGTCGACTGTCACCGTCTCGAACGGCCCCGACCGTTCGGACAGTCCGAGCGAGCCGGCGACCGCGTGCGCGGCCGACGGGGCGGCGAGCAGCAGCAGTGCGGCACCGGCGGCTGTGCCCATGACCTGGCGCAATGGCATTGGAGTACCTCCTGGGGTGGGGGGTCTCCACAGGTACCGGCCCGGTGCGCTCGCGCGCGTGATCATCACCCCTTCGGTGGCGAGTCCGCACCATCCGTCCTGGGCACGTCCGAGTGTTGTCCGCGTGTTGTCACGCTTCCCTTCCGGCTGTTCCGATGAGTTCGCGGCAGGAGGATGGTCTATTCACAACGAGGCGACGACAACGCCGCCGAACCCTTCGCACGTGGAGGTACGCCATGTGTTCCCACCAGTCTTCGTGCCCGTCCGCCGACCGCACGGAGCGCTCCCACCGCGACGACGCGCACATCGTCTCCGCGCACCCCGAGCAGGGCTGGTACCTGCTGTGCGACGGCGCGATCGTCTTCGACGACACCGGCGCGCTGCTGCCCGACGGCAGTGTCGTCGCCCCGCACCGCGTCCCGGCCGAGCATCTGACCATCGCGGCCTGACTCTCCCCGGGCCGCAGGGCGGCAAGGGCCGAGTATCGCGGCCCATTGACTGCCGTCACGAAGGCGATACGCTCCTGGTGCGACCCCACCACGACAAGGGGGCGGACCGCCATGGAGCCCAGGAACCCCCGGGACGTCGACACCTTCCCGCGCGAGCATCTGCCGCCGCCGGACCAGTGGCCCGAGCTCCGCTTCGACCTCCCGGAACTGCGCCATCCCGAGCGCCTCAACTGCGCCGCGGAGCTCCTCGCCCACACCGCCCCGGACAGCCCGGTCTTCCGTACCGCCTCCGGTGACACCTGGACGTACGGCGAGCTCCGCACCCGCGTCGACCGCATCGCGCACGTCCTGACCGGCGAACTCGGCGTGGTGCCCGGCAACCGCGTCCTGCTGCGGGGGCCCACGACACCCTGGCTGGCGGCATGCTGGCTGGCGGTCCTGAAGGCGGGCGCGGTCGCCGTCACCGTTCTCGCCCAGCAGCGCCCCCACGAGCTGACCACGATGTGCGAGATCGCCCGGGTCGGGCACGCGCTGTGCGACATCCGGTCGGTGGACGACCTGGCGAAGGCGGAGATCCCCGGCCTGCGGATCACGACGTACGGCGGCGACTCCCCCGACGACCTCCTGAACCGGCCCGCCTCCGACGAGCCGTTCACCCCCGTGGACACCGCGGCCGACGACGTGGCGCTGATCGCGTTCACGTCGGGCACGACCGGCCGCCCCAAGGGCTGTATGCACTTCCACCGCGATGTGTTGGCGATAGCGGACACCTTCTCGAAGCATGTGTTGCGGCCCCGTGCCGACGACGTCTTCGCGGGCAGTCCCCCGCTGGGCTTCACCTTCGGGCTCGGCGGTCTGGTGATCTTCCCGATGCGGGCAGGGGCGAGCGCACTGCTGCTCGAACAGGCGGGCCCCAGGCAGCTGTTGCCCGCGATCGCCGAGCACCGGGTGTCGGTCCTCTTCACCGCACCGACCGCGTACCGGGCGATGCTGGCCGAGCTGAACGGGCCGGGCGAGGCGGCCGCGTACGACGTCACGTCCCTGCGGCGGTGTGTCTCCGCGGGCGAGAACCTTCCGGCCGCCACCTGGCAGGCCTGGCACGACCGCACGGGTCTGCGGATCATCAACGGCATAGGCGCCACCGAGCTGCTGCACATCTTCATCTCGGCGGCCGACGAGGACATCCGCCCGGGCACCACGGGTGTCCCGGTCCCGGGGTGGCACGCGCGCGTGGTCGACGATTCGGGTGAACCCGTGCCCGACGGCGAACCCGGACTGCTCGCCGTCCGCGGCCCGGTCGGCTGCCGTTACCTCTCCGACCCGCGGCAGCGGGAGTACGTACGCGACGGCTGGAACATGACCGGCGACACCTACGTCCGCGACTCCGACGGCTACTTCAGCTATGTGGCCCGCGCGGACGACATGATCATTTCCGCCGGGTACAACATCGCGGGCCCGGAGGTGGAGGACGCGCTGCTGCGTCACCCGGACGTGATCGAGACGGCCGTCGTGGGGCACCCCGACGCGTCGCGCGGCCAGGTCGTGGTGGCGTACGCGGTCCTGCGGCCCGGGGCCCGCCGGGACCCCGAGGGGCTGCGCGCCTTCGTCAAGGCGGAGCTGGCACCGTACAAATGCCCGCGCGAGATCGTCTTCCTGGACGCGCTGCCGCGTACGGCGACGGGCAAGCTGCAGCGGTTCCGGCTGCGCGCGGACGTCAACCCGGCACGTACGGAAGGCGGTTCCGTACGAACGGAAAGTGATCCCATGCCCCCGGAAGGCGATCAGGCGTGATGGTGACGATCTAGAGTGATCAACGTGTCCGAGCAGCACACTCCCCGGTCCCTCATCGTCACCTTCTACGGCGCGTACGGCCGCTTCGCCCCTGGTCCCGTGCCCGTGGCCGAACTGATCCGGCTTCTCGCCGCGGTCGGCGTGGACGCGCCCTCCGTGCGTTCGTCGGTGTCCCGGCTCAAACGCCGCGGGCTGCTGGTGCCGGCGCGTACAGCGTCGGGCGCGGCCGGGTACGTACTGTCGCCGGATGCGCGGCAGCTCCTCGACGACGGCGACCGGCGGGTCTACTCGGCCGCACCCCCCGAGGGCGACAGCTGGGTGCTCGCCGTGTTCTCCGTGCCGGAGTCCGAGCGGCAGAAACGCCACGTACTGCGCTCCCGTCTGTCCGGCCTCGGTTTCGGGACGGCCGCCCCCGGGGTGTGGCTCGCGCCCGCCCGCCTCTACGAGGAGACCCGCCACACGCTGGAACGGCTGCGTCTCGACGCGTACGTGGAACTGTTCCGAGGCGAGCACCTGGGGTTCGCGGCGACGGCCGAGGCGGTCGCCCGCTGGTGGGACCTGGCCGCGATCGCCAAGCAGCACGAGGCGTTCCTCGACCACCACGCGCGCGTGCTGCACGACTGGGAGGCGCGGGACGACACCCCCGAGGAGGAGGCGTACCGCGACTATCTGCTCGCCCTGGACACCTGGCGCCATCTCCCGTACGCCGATCCCGGGCTGCCTCCCGCGCTGCTGCCCGAGGACTGGCCGGGCGCCCGCTCGGCGGCCGTCTTCCGGGCGCTGCACGAGCGGCTGCGGGACGCGGGGGCGGCCTTCGCGGGCGTACCGGAAAACCACCCCAAACCCGAAACCATGTGACGCCGGACACACTTCGGACCGCTAAGGCAACGCTCAGGCTGCTCAGTCCCTCTTCTCATAATCCTTACCTAGCGTCGTGACGCATGAGTCTGATGCGCAGTCTGAACCGGGCGCTCTCCGCCACCACCGGCCTCCAGGTGCGTAAGGCAGCTCCCGTCGCACCGCCCCGCCCGAAGAAGACGGCGGCGAAACCCGGGAAGCGGCCCACGCCGGTGTACCGATGTCCCGCGCCCGTGGATCTCGCGACGGACCGGCTGCTGCGGGAGCCGGTCTTCATCATGTCGCCGGTGCGCTCCGGCTCGACCCTGCTGCGGATGCTCCTGAACGCGCACTCACGGTTCCACTCCCCGCACGAGCTGCACATCCGCCGTCTGGAGGTCGACTTCGGCAGCAGGCTGTCGCAGCGCGCGATGAGCGCCCTCGACCTGGAACGCGGCGATCTGGAGCATCTGCTCTGGGACCGGGTCATGCACCGCGAACTGGTCAGGTCCGGCAAGGACTTCATCGTCGAGAAGACGCCGAGCAACGCGTTCGTGTACCGGCGCATCCGGGACTGCTGGCCCGACGCCCGCTTCGTCTTCCTGCTCCGCCACCCGGTGTCCATCGCCCGGTCCTGGCACGAGGGCGACCCCGGCAAGCGGACCTTCGACGAGGCCGCCGCCGACGCGCTGCGCTACATGAAGGCCGTCGACAACGCCCGCAAGGGGATCACCGGCGGCCACACCCTGCGCTACGAGGACATCACCGCCGGCCCCGAGAAGGAGATGCGCCGGCTCTGCACCTTCCTGGACGTGGACTTCGAGCCGTCGATGCTCGACTACGGCCGGAAGGACGACACGCAGGTCGTGAAGGGCCTCGGCGACTGGCGGGACAAGATCCGCACCGGCCAGGTGCAGAGCGGCCGGGCGCTGCCCGCCGAGGACGAGATACCGGAGATCCTGCGACCGATGTGCGAGGCCTGGGGCTACACCTCGTGAAGCCGCACGCCGAGATAACCGAGGTCTGGCCGCGCGACGAGCGCATCAGACTCGTCGGACACATCCACGGGCACCCCGCCGAGGGCGAGTGGCGGCTGCTGCTCACCCGCCGGAGCCACGCGGAGCAGCGACTCGACTATCCCGCGCAGGTGAAGGGCCACCGCTTCGAGGGCGAACTGCCCGTCGCAGACGTGGCGGCGGCGACCGACACCGCCGAGGCCGAACTCGGGGTCGGGGTCCAGGAGTGGGACATCCATCTCACCGACGGCGACGTGGAGTTGCGGGCCGGACGGCGGCTCGACGACATCCACGGCAAGAAAAAGATCATGGTCTTTCCCGAGCAACGGGTACGCGGCATCGGCGTACGTCCGTACTACACGGTGAAGGACAACCTTTCGCTGGAGTGCCGCACGGGAGCCGCAACATGACGATCCATCAGATCGGAGGGCGGCCGAAGGTCCGCTATCTGCTCCTGCACGCGTACGGACGCGGCGGCACCATCCGCACGGTGATGAACCAGGCCAACTCCCTGGTGCAGGCGGGCTGGCCGGTCGAGCTGGTGGGCGCGCTGCGCCGCCGTGACGACCTCCAGTTCCCGCTCGACCCGCGCGTGAAGGTCACGACGATCGTCGACCTGCGCGAGGAGGCCCACACCCCGCCGTCGGGCATGGTCGGCCGCTGGCAGGACTGGCGCCGCGGCCGACTGACCGAGCGGCCCGCGCGGCACATCCCGTGCGGCGAGTTCGGCTACCGCTACTTCAACCGGTACGTGGAGCAGCGGCTGATCGCGTACCTCTCCTCGCTGCGCGACGGGGTCCTGGTGACCACGCGGCCCGCGCTCAACTTCCTCGCCGCGGAGCACGCGACGGGCGGCGTGGTGCGTGTCGCGCAGGAGCACATGAACCACGGCACGCACAAGCAGGACGTGCGGCAGCGCATCCGGGAGACCTACGCGCGCTTCGACGCGGTCGCCGTCCTGACGGAACGGGACCGCGAGGAGTACGAGCAACTGCTGCCCGGCACCCGGGTCGTGCGCATCCCCAACGCCGTGCACTCCCTCGACCAGGTGCCCTCGGACCACCGCTCGAAGATCGCGATGGCGGCCGGACGGCTCTTCCCGCAGAAGGGCTTCGACCTGCTGATCCCGGCGTGGGCGAAGCTCGTCGAGACGTACCCCGACTGGCAGTTGAGGATCTACGGCAGCGGCGAGAAGAAGGCCGAGCTGCGGGAGCTCATCGAGGAGCATCACCTCTACAACCACGTGTTCCTGATGGGCCACACGGACCGGCTCGACGACGAACTCGCCAAGGCCTCCTTCTACGTGCTCAGTTCGCGCTTCGAGGGACTGCCGATGGTGATGATCGAGGCGATGAGCCACTCGCTTCCGGTGGTGAGCTTCGACTGCCCGACCGGGCCCTCGGACGTGCTCACGCACGGAGTCGACGGTCTGCTGGTCGCGCCGGAGGACCCCGACGCGCTCGCCGACGCCATGGCCAGGCTGATGGGCGACCGGGCGCTGCGGGCGGACATGGGCGTCGCCGCCGTACTGACGGCGGCCTCGTACGGGCCGGACGCCGTGCACCCCCGCTGGGAGGCCCTCTTCCGCGAACTCCACGAGGTTCGCCAACTCCGCGACCTCCACGAACTTTCCGATCAACGGCACCGCGTCGCGGGCGCCTCGAAGGGACAGCGCGCATGACCACCACGGCCAGGGGCCGTCAGAAGCCCCCCACCGCTCAGGGAGCCACCATCTGGCTCACCGGGCTGCCGAGCGCGGGCAAGACGACCATCGCCCGCTTCCTCGCCGGCCGGCTGCGGTCCGAGGGACACCGTGTGGAGGTCCTCGACGGCGACGAGATCCGCCGCTTCCTCTCCGCAGGACTCGGCTTCTCCCGCGAGGACCGCAACACCAACGTGCAGCGCATCGGCCTGGTCGCCGAAGTCCTCGCACGCAACGGGGTACTGGCGGTGGTACCGGTCATCGCGCCGTACGCCGACAGCCGCGAGGCGGTGCGCAAACGGCACGAGGCGAGCGGCACGCCGTACATCGAGGTACATGTCGCCACCCCGGTCGAGGTGTGCAGCGAGCGGGACGTGAAGGGCCTGTACGCGCGGCAGGCGGCGGGACAGCTGACCGGCCTCACGGGCATCGACGACCCGTACGAGCCGCCGCTGGACCCCGCGCTGTCCCTGGCGACGCAGTCGCAGACGCCCGAGGAGTCGGCGGACTCGGTGCACGCGGTGCTGGCGGCCAGGGGGCTCGTGTGACACCGGGCCCGACGACCGCCGACCGTACGCACGCGTTTCCACAGCAGGCGCTTCAGCGCTCGCTCCCCCGGCACGCGCTCTCGCATCTGGACGCTCTGGAGTCCGAGGCGGTGCACATCTTCCGCGAGGTGGCGGGTGAGTTCGAGCGG
>NZ_JAPWHT010000211.1:0-17040 GCF_027270795.1 Streptomyces sp. ActVer | reverse complement strand
AGGGCCTCCCGGGGCAGTGCGGCCCGGGCCCGGATAAGGTCAGGGCGGGCCGCCGGGCCGGCCCGGCCCGACGGTTCCCCGGCAGCGGTTCGCGCCGCCCGGGTCGGGAGCCGGTGGCCCCCGGCAGGCTTACGTCGACGCCTTCGACCAGGGCGACGACTCCTTCGCGCCCCGTTCGGCCGCCACGGCAACGCTTCGCGCGGACCCCTACGCCTCCGTCACCGTCTGGGACGACGAGGTCGAGCACAAGGTGGCCCCGGGCGATCAGGAACCCCCGGACGCGCGGCCCGAGAAGGCCAGGGGAGGCAAGGGCCGGGCCTTCACCGGCATCGCGGCCGCCGCCGTCACCACCGTCCTGGCCGTCGTCGTGGCCGGGCAGGTCACCGGGGGGCGCGAGGACGACTCCGTACGCCCGCAGTCCGCGAGTGGCGCCGACCGGGAGGCCAAGGACTCGGCGTCGCGCACCGACAGCCGGCCGGTGCCGTCCGCATCGGCGGGCGCGGGTGCGGTCACGCTGTCGTACTCCCAGCAGATGGCGAAGAAGTATCCCCTGGCGGCCGATCTCAAGGGCTCCGGGGAATTCGACGCGGTCCCCGGATTCGACAAGGCGCCTGGAACCGGGCGGAAGTACACCTACCGCGTCGACGTCGAGAAGGGACTCGGCCTCGACGGCGGGCTCTTCGCGGAGGCCGTGCAGAAGACCCTGAACGACGACCGGAGCTGGGCCCACGACGGCGGCCGCACCTTCGAGCGGGTCTCCTCCGGGAAGCCCGACTTCGTCATCACCCTCGCAAGTCCTGGGACGACGGCGTTCTGGTGTGCCAAGTCGGGCCTCGACACCACCGAGGACAACGTCTCCTGCGACTCGGCCGCCACCGAACGCGTGATGATCAACGCGTACCGCTGGGCCCAGGGTTCCGAGACGTACGGCGACAAGATGTACGCGTACCGCCAGATGCTGATCAACCACGAGATCGGCCACCGGCTCGGCTTCGGCCATGTGGGCTGCAGTGTGGACGGTGCGCTCGCCCCCGTCATGCAGCAGCAGACCAAGTTCCTCGACCGCGACGGAATCCGCTGCCGGCCCAACCCCTGGGCGTTCCCCGGGAGCTGACGCCTTTCCCCGGGAACCGACGGCATTTCGCCGGAGACCGACGGGCCGTGACATGACGAAACGTGTTCGATTGATCTCTTAGCGCGACAGAACGCGACCCGCACGCGAAAGTTACGACCGTTCACCCCTTTTGGTGGCGCGATGGACAACCGTCCATCGCGCCACCGTCATGTCCGCATACGTTCGTCCCGCTGCGAGCCGCCGGGTCAACGGCGGCTCCCCATACGGGAGATCGGGGGTGCGCTCGTGCGCATCGGACTGCTTACGGAGGGTGGCTATCCGTATGTGAGCGGTGACGCCAGGCTCTGGTGCGACCGGCTCGTGCGCGGGCTCGGGCAGCACGAGTTCGACATCTACGCGCTCAGCCGCAGCGAGCAACAGGAGGACGAGGGCTGGATCGAGCTCCCGCCCCAGGTCAGCCGCGTACGCACCGCACCGCTGTGGACCGCCGAGGACGACGGTGTCGGATATGGGCGACGGGCGCGGCGGCGGTTCGCCGAGTGTTACGAGGAGTTGGCGGCGGCCGTGTGCGCCGGGGACGCGCCCGTGGGATCCGCCGCGTTCGAGGGGGCGGCCGGGTCTGCTGCGGAGCCGGATCCGCGGGAACGGCTGAGGGCGGAGGAACGGCCGGGGGTGCCTCCGCGGCTGTGGCGGACCGTTTCGGCAGCGCGCTGTACGGGCTCGCGGAACTCGCCCGGGACGAGGGCGGACTGGTCGGCGCCCTGCGCTCCGAGACCGCTGTGCGCGCTCTGGAGCGCGCCTGCCGCGCGCCCGGCGCACTTCGTGCCGCACGCGGCGCACGCGTACCGGATCTGCTCACCGTCGCCGCCCAGGTGGAGCGCACCCTGAGACCGCTGTCCCTCGACTGGTACGAGGACGACGGGCTCGGCTCGGTCGACCTGTGCCACGCCACCTCCGGCGGCGCGGCGGCCCTGCCCGGGCTGCTGGCGCGGCACTTCACAGGCGTGCCCCTGCTCGTCACCGAGTACGGCGTGCAGCTGCGGGCGCACTATCTGGGTGCGCGGGAGGATCTGGAGGGCCGGGCGGCCTCGTCCTCGGCGCGGGCGCTGCTCGCCGCGTTCCACGGCAGGCTCGCCGCCGAGGCGTACCGGCAGGCCGAGATCATCACGCCCGGCAACACGCACGCCCGCCGCTGGCAGGAGCGCTGCGGCGCCGACCGCGCCAGGATCCGTACGGTCTATCCCGGCATGGAGGCGTCCCGCTTCTCGGACGTGGGCGAGAGTGCCGAGGCCGCCGACGCGGACACCCTGGTGTGGGTCGGGCGCATCGAGCCCGCCAAGGACCTGATCTCGCTGCTGCACGCCTTCGCCGAGATCCGCAAGGACGAGCCGAAGACGCGCTTGCGCATCGTCGGCGCACCGGCCGAAGGGCTGGAGGGCGCGACCTACCTGGCGCACTGCAAGGCACTCGCCGCGCAGCTCTTCCCCGACGAGGCGGACGGCGTCCACACCGCCGGCGACAACCCCGTCTCCTTCGAGGAGATCGGCGGACCGGAGGTACCGACCCTCCCCGAGGCGTACGAGGCGGGTGCCGTCGTCGTCCTGTCCAGCGTCGTCGAGGGCTTCCCGATCAGCCTCGTCGAGGCGATGTTCTGCGGACGCGCCACGGTGTCCACCGATGTCGGCGCGGTCGTGGAGGTCATCGGCGGTACGGGTCTCGTGGTGCCGCCGCGCAATCCGCGGGCGCTCGCAGAGGCGTGCGTCTCCCTGCTGCGCGACCCGGAGCGTCGTGCGCGCCTCGGCGCGGCGGCACGCGCGCGTGCGCTCGAACTGTTCACCGTCGAGCAGAACATCGCGGCATTTCACAGCATTTACCTGGAGATCATCGCGCGCTGTCCGGTCCGGCGGGTCCTCGTCGACGCCTCGGGCGAGCCCCTGCCGTTCGCCATACCGGCCGAGGTCCATGTGCCGGGGCGGTGGGCCGACTCCGGCACCCGACTGGTCGCGGGCAGGCCCGCGCCGGGATGGGCCGCGGGACCGCAGGTCCGGGGTGTCCCGCTCGGGTCCGCCTCCGAGGCCGCTTCCGGCGAGCCCGTGCCTGCGGGGGAGGGGGCGCGGTGAACGGACGACGACGGACGGGGCGTGCGGACGCCACCCGGGCGCCGGGACGCCCCGAGGCATGGGACGCAAGGTCCGAGGAGTGGCTGATGGGCGTCGAGGAGCCGGGGACGATCCCGGACGCCGAGGTGGGCGAGACGAGGGTGGTCGACGTCCAGCCGGGAGAAGTCCGCGTGGTGGACGTGCAGTTGGGGGAGTCGAGGGTGGCGGATGCGCGGCGCGAGGCGCCGAGCGTGGCGGATGCCCCCCGGCTCGGGTGGGATGTCGCTTCCGGTGCCGGTGGCGGTTTGGGTGTGGGTGGCGGTGCGGGTGCGGGTGCGGGTTTGGGTGCGGGCGTGGCTCCGGCTTCCGGCCGGAAGCCGTCGGCTCACGCGGGCGAGGCCGCTTCCGTCAGCCGCGAGGCTTCCGCCTACGGGAGCGAACCGGCCGGCTCCGACCGCGAGGTGTCCACCTACGCCAGGGGAGGCGCTGCCGGGGACCGCAAGCCCTCCGCCCGGCGCGGTGCCGTCGACCCCGTGAAGGCCCTCATGCACCGCCACCGCGAGCTGTGCGAGCGCGCGGTGGACCCGCTGGAGATCGCCGCTGGGCTGGAGGCACACGGTGTGACCGACCGGACCGCCACGCGCTTCCGGCACCGGGACGTGTTCTCGCTCGCCGAGGAGATGTACGCGCGCGTGCCCCGCGCCGGTGACACGGAACCTCGGCCCGAGGCGCCGGACACCCCCAGGGTGCGCGCCGACTGGGCCCTGCTCACCCTGCTGCCGGGCGCCCTGTGCGCGGTGACCGTGACCGGGCTCCGGCTCACGGAGGGGCGCCCGCGTCTCGCGGTGGCCGTCGTGGGTGTGTTCGCCATCTCCATGGGCCTGCGCGCGGCCGTATGCCGCGGCCCTCTGCGTGCCGCACGCGCGTGGCACCTGACCACGTCCACACGCGCGTGGACGTGCGGGCTCCTCGCTTACGCGCTCCTCGGCGACGGCCTGCTCGCCGCGGGCATCGAGGGCGGCCCCGCCGGACCGCCCACCGGAGGCTCCGACAGCCCCTGGCCGATCGCCCTCGCGTCCGTCCTCGCGCTCACCCTGGCTGTCGCCCCGGCGGCCTGGTGCGCCCATCTCTTCGCCGTACGCGCCCGGCGCCGACTCGCCACCAGCCGGGGCCTGGAGGAGTTCGCGTCCTCCGTGAGGCCCCTGCTCCTGGGCGTGTTCGGACTGTTCCTCTGTGCCCTGGGCGGACTGCTCGCCGGCAGCGGGGCATGGCTGGGCGAGCCTCCCGCGTACGCCGCGGCCGGTGCCCTCGGCGCGCTTCTGCTGCTCGCCCGGCTCCTCACCGTGCACGGCTTCACCCACGCTCCCGCCGTGATCCTCGCGGCCGCGGGCACGGCCGAGGCGCTGGCACTGGTGAGCGTCTTCGCCGGCCGCCTGCCCGGCTGCTCGCTCCTGGCCCGGCCCGTCGAGACCGTGGCCGCCGCCTGGGGGCCGGGCTCCGTCCCCGCTCTCGTGTGCGGGGGCGCGGCACTCGTCCTCCTGATCCACGCGACCAGGACCCTCACCCGGGCCTCGGCCCACGCGGCACACGGCGACACACCGTGAACCACCCCCGGCGCCCGGCCTCCGCGCCGAGCGCCCTTCCCGCGGGGCCGACACCGCGGGCCTTCCGCACGACCTACGGCAACACCCTGAAGGAGAACGCCAGATGATCACCCTCCGCATCGGAGAGTCCGCCCCGGGAGCCGCCCGATGAGGGTGCTGCTGATCGGAGCCAACGGATACCTGGGCCGCTTCGTCGCCGACCGTCTGCTCGCCGACCCCGCCGTGCAGCTCACCGCGCTCGGCCGGGGCGACGACGCGGACGTGCGCTTCGACCTCGCCAGCGGCAGCCCGGGCGCGCTCACCCGCTTCCTGGACGCGGTGCACCCCGGCGTCGTCGTCAACTGCGCCGGAGCCACCCGCGGCGGCGCCCGCGAGCTGACCCGGCACAACACCGTCGCCGTCGCCACCGTCTGCGAAGCCCTGCGCCGCAGCGGCTGCGGAGCGCGCCTCGTGCAGATCGGCTGCGGCGCGGAGTACGGCCCCAGCCAGCCCGGCTCGTCCACGGCCGAGGACGCCGTGCCCCGCCCCGGCGGCCCGTACGGCGTCAGCAAGCTCGCCGCCACCGAACTGGTCCTCGGGTCCGGCCTCGACGCCGTCGTCCTGCGGGTGTTCTCGCCCGCCGGACCCGGCACCCCGGCCGGCTCGCCCCTCGGCCGCCTCGCCGAGGCCATGCGCCGCGCCATGCAGTCCGGCGACGGCGAGCTCAAGCTCGGTGGCCTCGGTGTCCAACGCGACTTCATCGACGTACGCGACGTCGCCCGTGCCGTCCATGCCGCCTCCCTCTCCGCCGCGCAGGGCGTCATCAACATCGGATCCGGTCGTGCCGTGCGCCTCCGCGACGCCGCCTCCGTCCTCGCACGCGTCGCCGGCTACGGCGGTGCCCTGCACGAACTCGACGGACCGCCCGTCCCGGTCAGGCCGTCCATCGGCCACCCCCGCTCCGAGACGGAGCACACGGCCCCGGCTGCCGCCTACCCCTACCCGGACGGCTGCGGCAGCTGGCAGCAGGCCGACGTGCGCACCGCACGCGACCGGCTCGGCTGGCGACCCCGGATCAACCTCGAGGAATCCCTCGCCGACATCTGGATGGAGGCGGCATGCCGCATCTGACCAGCACCGCAACGGGCACCGCGAGCACCGACTTACGGGCCGGCTTCGGTATCCCCGGCTATGCGCACCCCCTTGTCGCCCCGGTCGAATGGGGCGAACTCACCCGCCCCGGAACTCCCTTGCACTGGGTCGTCCTGAACGTCGCCGACGGCCCCGGCACCCGCCCCGACCCCCGCTGCCTGGAGGCGGCCGGACGCCTGCGCAACGCGGGCGTCCGTGTCCTCGGCCACCTGGATGTGACGTACGGCGCACGGGCCTTCGGTGAGCTCGTCTCCGACGCGCACCGCTATCGCGACTGGTACCAGGTCGACGGCTTCCTCCTGGACCGCTGTCCCACGGAGCGGACAGCGCTGCCCGAGGTCCGGCGCACGGCCACCACCCTGCGTGCGCTCTTCGGCGAGGGCCGCGAGGGCCACATCGTCCTCGGCCACGGCACCCACCCGTATCCCGGATACGCCGAGGCCGCCGACCAGTTGGTGACCTTCGCCGGACCCTGGAGCGATTACCGCTGGTCGCAGGTGGCCGAGTGGACCGCCGAGTACCCGCCCGAGCGCTTCTGCCACTTCGTGCACAGCGTGCCCCGCGGCCATCTCGACGAGGCGCTGCGCATCGCGCGCTGGCAGGGCGCCTCGACGATCTACTTCACCGACCGCACGGATCGCGGGGGTTCGGCCGACCCCTGGGAGAGCATGCCCGGCTACTGGGACGAAATCGTCTCGCGGATCGGAACGGGTGTCTCGGAATGAAGAAGGGCGTGGCAGTGTTACGGGGAGAACAACTGTAGTGATTGACCGACCAACGGAGTCCCCGTGTCGCTGCCACCCCTGGTCGAGCCAGCTGCTGAGCTCACCGTAGACGAGGTCCGCAGGTACTCCCGCCACCTGATCATCCCCGACGTGGGCATGGACGGGCAGAAGCGGCTGAAGAACGCCAAGGTGCTCTGTGTGGGCGCCGGCGGCCTGGGCTCGCCGGCGCTGATGTACCTGGCCGCCGCCGGCGTCGGCACGCTCGGCATCGTGGAGTTCGACGAGGTCGACGAGTCGAACCTGCAGCGCCAGATCATCCACAGCCAGGCGGACATCGGCCGCTCCAAGGCCGAGTCGGCCCGGGACAGCGTGCTGGGCATCAACCCGTACGTGAACGTGGTCCTTCACGAAGAGCGGCTCGAGGCCGAGAACGTGATGGACATCTTCAGCCAGTACGACCTGATCGTCGACGGCACGGACAACTTCGCGACCCGCTACCTGGTCAACGACGCGTGCGTGCTGCTCAACAAGCCGTACGTCTGGGGCTCGATCTACCGCTTCGACGGCCAGGCGTCCGTCTTCTGGTCCGAGCACGGCCCCTGCTACCGCTGCCTCTACCCGGAGCCCCCGCCGCCGGGCATGGTCCCCTCCTGCGCCGAGGGCGGCGTCCTCGGTGTGCTGTGCGCGTCCATCGGTTCCATCCAGGTCAACGAGGCCATCAAGCTCCTCGCGGGCATCGGTGAGCCGCTCCTCGGCCGTCTGATGATCTACGACGCCCTGGAGATGCAGTACCGCCAGGTCAAGGTCCGCAAGGACCCGAACTGCGCGGTCTGCGGCGAGAACCCCACCGTCACCGAGCTCATCGACTACGAGGCCTTCTGCGGCGTCGTCTCCGAGGAGGCCCAGGAGGCGGCCGCCGGCTCGACGATCACTCCCAAGCAGCTCAAGGAGTGGATCGACGACGGCGAGAACATCGAGATCATCGACGTCCGCGAGATCAACGAGTACGAGATCGTCTCGATCCCCGGCGCCAAGCTGATCCCGAAGAACGAGTTCCTCATGGGCACCGCCCTGGAGACCCTCCCGCAGGACAAGAAGATCGTCCTGCACTGCAAGACGGGTGTCCGCAGTGCGGAGGTCCTCGCGGTCCTCAAGTCGGCCGGTTTCGCGGACGCCGTGCACGTGGGCGGCGGCGTGATCGGCTGGGTCAACCAGATCGAGCCGGAGAAGCCCATCTACTAGGGGCAGGCTTCGCAGGCACAGGCCTTGCGGCGAGGGGCTCGGCACCAGGTGTGCCGGGCCCCTTTTGGCCGGGTCCGTCCGAGCCGCTACTCGCAGACCTTGCCGTCCTCCGGCACCTTCCCGTCCAGCAGGTAGTCGTTCACCGTGCTGTCGACACAGTCGCTCCCGCTGCCGTACGCCCCGTGTCCCTCGCCCTTCCAGGTGAGCTGCACACCGACACCCTTGCCCAGCTCGTCGGCCATCTTGCGGGCACCCTCGTACGGCGTCGCCGGGTCGCCGGTGTTGCCCACCACCAGGACGGGCGCCGCGCCGGGCGCGCTCACCTCCGCCGTCTCGTACTGGCCGGCCACCGGCCAGTTGTGGCACCAGCCCGCCGTGTCCCAGCCCATCGAATCGCCGAAGACGGGCGAGATCTTCCGGAACTCGGGGAGCAGCGCCTTCGCCTCCTCGGGCGTCGGCCGCTCCTTGTCGTCCAAGCACGATATGACCCGTTGTGAATGCGTCGTCGTGCCGTAGCGCCCCGACGCGTCACGGTCGTTGTAGCCGTCCGCCTGCGCGAGCAGCTCCGTACCGTCGCCGTCCTCGGCCGCTTCGAGTGCGCTGGTGAGCGCGGGCCAGGACGACTTGCTGTAGAGCGGGTAGATGACGCCCGTGAGGGCCAGCTGCTGGGTGAGGTCGCGGCCGCTCGCCGTCGGCAGCGGTTCGGAGTCGATCCGCTTCAGCAGATCCACGATCTTCTGGGAGCCCTCCTTGGGGTCCTGGCCCGTCGACTTGAGGTAGTCCTCCAGGGCGCGCTGGAAGCCCTTGGCCTGGTTCCTGGCGTGGCCGACCGTGCCCGCGCTCGGGTCGACGACCGCGTCGAGGAGCAGACGCCCCACGTTCTTGGGGAACAAGTGGGCGTACACGCCGCCCAGTTCAGTGCCGTACGAGATGCCGAAGTAGTGCATCGTCTGGTCGCCGAGGACATGGCGCATCAGGTCCATGTCCCGGGCCGTGTCGGTCGTCGAGACGTGATCCATGAGCTTGCCCGCTGACGCCTGGCAGCCCTTGCCGAAGTCAGCCGCGTCCTTGAGGAACGTCGTCTCCTCGGCTGAGGTGTCCGGCGTGGTGTCGACCGACTCGGCCGTCTGGATCTCCTTGTTGTCGCGACAGCGCACGCCCTCGCTGGCCGCGACGCCGCGTGGGTCCCAGCTCACGAGGTCGTACCGCTTGTGGAGCTCGGCGAACGTCGGCCCGTACGGCGGCAGATAGTCGACGCCCGAGCCGCCCGGGCCGCCGAAGTTGAACAGCAGCGAGCCGATGCGCTCGTCCGAGGAGCCGCTGGACTCGCTGCGGATCAGCGCTATGCCGATGGTCTCGCCCGTCGGCTTCGACCAGTCCAGCGGCACCTTGAGCGTCGCGCATCGCCAGTCGTCGCCCGGAGCGGGGCCCGTCCCCGTGGCCTTGCAGCCTTCCCAGTCGAGCTTCTGAGAAGTGAGGGAAGCGGGCAGCCCGGTGGTGTCGGATGGCGCCGCGGCAGGCGGCCTTCCGTCGTCCTTGCTCTCGTCCCCGTCGTTCCCGGACGAGCCGCTGCAGCCGGCCACCAGCAACGCGGCGGCGGCCACAGCCGTCCACCGTGCGATACGCGCCATGAACACTTCCCCCCTCGCGGGCGTCGTCCGCCGGATGTCGCGGATGACAGTCAGGCAATAGTAGGCAGATGGCCGCGAGCGCCGTGATGCCCTGTGGATAACCGTCTGACCTGCTATTTCACGAGCAGACCTTGCCGCTCGGCGGGACCTTGCCGTTGAGCAGGTAGCCGTTCACGGCGTCGCGCACGCACTTGTTTCCGCTGTCGTACGACCCGTGCCCCTGGCCCTTGTACGTCAGCTCCACCCCGACGCCCTTGCCCAGCGAGTCCACCATCTTGCGGGCGCCCTCGTAAGGCGTCGCAGGGTCGCCGGTGTTGCCGACCACGAGGATCGGCGCCGAGCCCGGCGCGCTCACGTCCGGGTGGTCGGCGGCGCCCGCCACGGCCCAGTCGGTGCAGCCGACCAGGCCCCACGCCAGATAGTCGCCGAAGAGGGGCGAGGCCTCACGGAACTCCGGAAGCTTCGCCTGCACGTCGGCGGTGGTGTAGCGGGGCTTGTCGTCGGCGCAGTTGATGGAGACGTTGGCGGCGGCGATGTTGCTGTACTCGCCGTCCTGATTACGCCCGTTCATCGAGTCGGCCAGCAGCATCAGCACCCTGCCGTCACCGTCGTACGCCTGCTGGAGCCCCTCGGTCAGGTACTCCCAGAAGTCCTTCGAGTACAGGGACTGCGCGATGCCGCTGGTGGCTGCGGTCTGGGTCAGCTGCCGGGGGAAGACGCCCGGGATGGGCTTGCTGTCGAGGTCCGTGAGCAGTTTGGCGATCCGGTCCTTGACGTCCTGTGGGCTGTCGCCGAGCGGGCAGTCCTCCGTCTTCGACGTGCAGTCCTCGGCGAAGTTGTCCAGCGCGAGCTGGAAGCCCTTGGCCTGCCCGAGCGACCCCTGCTCCGAGTTCTGTGTCGGGTCCACGACCGCGTCGAAGACGGCCCGCCCCACCCTCTTGGGGAACAAGTGGGCGTACACGCCGCCCAGTTCCGTGCCGTACGAGATGCCGAAGTAGTGCAGCTTGTCGTCGCCGAGGACCTGCCGCATCAGGTCCATGTCGCGGGCCGCGTCGGTGGTGCGAACGTACGGGAGGGTCTTGCCGGAGTTCTTCTCGCAGGCCGCGTTGAACTCCTTGGTGTCGTCCAGGAGCGTCGTCTGCTCGGCCGTGTCGTCGGGGGTGGCGTCCTGCTGGAAGTACTCGTCGAGCTGTTCGTTGCTCTCGCACTTCACGCCCGCGCTGCGGCCGACGCCCCGGGGGTCGAAGCTGACCAGGTCGTAGCGGGTGCGCAGTTGCTCGTAGTCCTGGCCGAACGCGGGGAGCGTGGTCACACCCGATCCGCCCGGGCCGCCGAAGTTGAAGATCAGTGAGCCGATGCGCTTGTCCTTGGCGCCGCTCGTCTCCGCGCGGATCAGTGCGAGCCCGATCGTGTCCCCTTTGGGCTTGTCCCAGTCGAGGGGTGCCTTGAGGGTCGCGCACTTCCACGTGTCACCGTCCGGCAGGGGCGACGGGGCGTCTCCACCTCCCTCGGCCTCGGAGGGCTCCGGGCAGTCCTTCCAGTTCAGCTCCTGCGCCGACAGGTCCTCGTCCTTGGAGTCACCGTCGCCGCAGCCGGCGAGGGCCGCCGACAGCAGAACGGCGGTGGCGGTCAGGGCGGCGGCCCGCAGCGGGGAAGGGTTCGGCATGCTCCCATCCTGAGGTCGCCCAGGGCGGGACGCTCGGGGCACGGGCCGTGCGGGTGAGAGCCTCTACGTCCCTCTGTGGAGCGCGCTCTCGTGCCCCAGGGGGCAGCCCAGGGGTATCTCAGGGGCACCTCAGGGGTCAGAGCGCGCCCTTGCGCGTGAGGTGGTTGAAGAACAGCCACCCCGGCAGCACGGGCAGCCACAGCGTGAGCAGTCGGTACAGGAGGACGGCGGGCGCCGCGACCTCGCTGGGGAGCCCGACGGCGATCAGACCGACCGTCAGGGTCGCCTCGACCGCACCCACGCCACCCGGGGTCGGCGCCGCGGAGCCGAGCGCGTTTCCGGCGAGGAAGACCACGGCGACGCTGGCGATGCTCACCGAGGGCATGCCCTCGGTTCCGAACGCCCGGACCGACGCGTCGAGGCACATCACGAAGCTGGCCGTCAGCAGGAGCATGCCGCCGATGCCGGTGAGGAGCTTCTGCGGCCGCTGCAGCACGTCCAGCATGCGCGGCACGACACCCGCGAAAAGCGACCTCACGCGCGTGACGACGAATTTCCGCAGGAACGGCACCGAGGTCACCACGAGGACGAGGACCGCGACGGTCAGCAGACCTGCGATGACGGTCCTGGACGGCGACAAGGAGGGTGTCTTCTCGGTACCGGTCAGATAGCCGAAGGAGAGCAGCATCAGGATGTGGCAGCCCAGCCCGAACAGCTGCGACGCGCCGACACTCGCCACCGCGAGCCCCGGCCGTACCCCCGAGCGCTGGAGGAACCGCGTGTTGAGGGCGACACCGCCCACCGCCGCGGGCGCCACGATCTTCACGAAGGACCCGGCGACCTGCGCGGCCACGGTCCGCATGAACGGCACGCGCTCGGGCACGAAGCCCAGCAGGCTCATGGCCGCCGCGAAGTAGCTCAGCATCGAGAAGAGCACGGCCGCGGCGACCCAGCCCCACTCGGCTTCGTCGAAGAGCGTGCCGAACTCGATGTGCGTGAGCTGCGTCAGCAGGAAGTACGCGCCGAACGCGCCCGCGATGAAACTGATCAGCGTACGCGGCCGGATGCGCTCCAGACGGGCAGGCTCGACCGGCGCCTGTGGCCTGATCAGGAGCACCTGGTGACGGATCTGGGTGAGCAGATCCTCCTCGCGCGCCTCCTCCAGGGCGTCGTCGATGGCGCGCTTCTCTGCCCGTTGTTCCGCGCGTACGGCCTTCTTGTCGGGCTTCTCCAGGACGGGCCTGGTCGCCTCGGGAGTGTGCTCGTGCTCCTCGGCGCGGGCCAGCTTGGCCTGCCGGGAGGCTTCCAGGACGGCCTCGCGCTCGCGCTCCGACCGCTCCCGGGCCAGCTTTCGCAGCGTCGCGCGGTGGGAGCGCGTGAGCGCGATGGGCTGCAGCATGGGCAGGCAGTCCGCGACCGCGTCCGGGCCGAGCACCCCGACGGCCGACGCCACCGCGCGTTCCGCGCCGACCCGCAGGCCGAGCGTGGTCACCAGTTGGGCGACGTCCATGCGCAGCAGCAGCTCACCGGCCGCGATCTCGCCGTTGCGCAGATCCGTGAGGATCACCGTGCCGGAACGATCCACCAGGATCGCGTCGCCGGCGAGCCTGCGGTGCGCGATGCGCCGGGACTGCAGCGCCTGCACCTGGTGCCAGGTGTCCCGGAGCAGGTCGTCGGTGATGTCCTCGTCCGGCAGCGAGTCGAGCGTGCGCCCACCGGCGTGCTCGTAGACCAGCATCACGGCGTCGGGGCCGAGCTCGGAGGTCGCGATCAGCTTGGGCGCGTTGGCTCCGGCCGCGATGGCCGCGTACGCGAGGAGGGCCTCCTGCTCCAGGGCCTGGCGCAGCGACTGGAGACTGCGGCGCGTGGTGATGCCGCGCAGCGTCAGACGGCGCCACACGCGGTAGAAGAAGCCCTGTGCCTGCTGCTCGCGGTCGACCACCGTGACGTCCAGCGGTGGACCGTCCTGGAGGGTCACGAAGTACCGGCGGCCACGGTCGCCCTCCAGGGCCTCCGGAGTCTCGTCCCTGGCCGCGCTCACCGGGTGGAAGCCGACGTGCCGCAGGCCCGCCATCAGGGTCCGCCCCGTGGGCCGTACGTTCGGCGAGCCGACCGCGTACAGCGTCCCGTACGCCACGCTCCAGCCGATCAGCACGGTCAGGATGATCGAGAACGGGGTCGTGTAGCCGGTGACCAGCATGGAGAAGGCGTCGAGCATCAGCACGACCCACAGCACCGCGCGCCAGCGTGGGCGGCGCGACATGCCGACGGCCGTCATGTACGCGATGACCGGCGCGAGATAGCCGTGCACCGGGTCGGTGAGGGCGTTGATGTCGCCGGGGGAGGGCTGGGTGAGCGCCTTCTGGATCGAGTCCGGTGCGGCCTTGGCGACCCACAGGTCTGTGGCGAGTGTCACTCCGTGTGCGAGGACGGCGGCCAGCACACCGTCGGCGATGCGCAGCCCGTCGCGTTTGATCAGCCGCTCGATGGCGAACGCGACCGGCACCAGAAGGATCACGATGCTCGACGCGAGCCCCGCGATCTTGATCAGCAGGTCGGGCGCCTCGTCGGTGCCCTTGTTGATGTCCTGTGCCAGCCCCGACGTCGTGCCGTGCGCGAACGCGGCGATCGCCAGCAACAAGGCGATCGCGAGCA
Source organism: Streptomyces sp. ActVer (assembly GCF_027270795.1). Classification (NCBI taxonomy): domain Bacteria; kingdom Bacillati; phylum Actinomycetota; class Actinomycetes; order Kitasatosporales; family Streptomycetaceae; genus Streptomyces; species Streptomyces sp. ActVer. The sequence continues at coordinate 3,212 of NZ_JAPWHT010000211.1, read as the reverse complement.
CGCCCACCAGGAGACGCATCAGGTCGGAAGGGCGGTGCACGCGCGCGGGGAGCAGCGGTTCGTCGCCCTCGACCTCTTCGCTGTGGGCGTCGTCGTCGGCGCAGTCCGCCGCCTCGTCGCCCCTCTCCTTGTGCGCGTCCGCCTGCCCGTCGGCTCGTCCGTCGGGGTCCGTCTTCTTGGTCGGATCGGCCTTCTCGCACGGGTTCGCAGTGCGCTCGTCCGTATCGTCGCCGGTGTCCGGGCGCGACGAAACCTCAGAGGTGCCCTCCGCGTCTTCGGGGTGCACGCCCTGCTGTTTCATCGTCTCTTCTTGATCTCGTATCACCAATAACCGCCCGCACGATGGTGGCATGCCCCGCCGACACAGGGGGGCATCAGGGTGCAATGCGGGGTCGCACAGTCTGCCTGAAGCGCTGCTCCGGGGCGAGGGATACGCACAGTCGCCACCGCGTCACGATGTCGGTGCTCTGGGGCAGGATGGGCCGGATGAGCGAGCAGAGCCTTCCGGCGGACGCCCTGCCGGAGTACGCGGAGCGGGTCCTCGACGTCGCCGAGCTGATCCCGCCCGGGCGTGTCATGACGTACGGAGATGTCGCCGAGTGGCTGGAGGAGGGCGGACCCCGGCAGGTCGGCCGCGTCATGGCCCTCTACGGAGGAACCGTTCCCTGGTGGCGGGTCGTACGCGCGGACGGCATGCTGCTCCTCGGCCACGAGCTGGAGGCGCTCGGCCACTACCGCGCCGAGGGCACGCCCCTGAAAGAGGCGAGCAGGGCCTCCGAGGGCCATCTCCCGCGGGTCGACATGAAAAGGGCGCGGTGGGACGGCGGCGGGCGCACGGAGGGTCACACCTGACAGCTTCCGGCATCGAGCTGCCAGGAGGGGTACAGATGGCCCGTACGGGGGAAGCGGGGCACGTCCGTGACATTCCGTACGTTCGTGAAGCGGGAGACGCGTGTGCCTGGTGGGAACAAGAGGAAGCGCTGCTTCCACCACATCCACCGGCGTAGCGTCGACGGCGCGCATCCCGTTCATCCCGCGGCCACCGCCCTCAACGCGCGAGGGGCCCTCCACCCGTCGCCCCACCACCACCGCTGAACGACGGCGTTCCGCGTCGACAGAGACAGACCCAAGCACACCCACCAGGACCGGCGAACCACGTGAGCTCCTCTTTCTCCACCAGGCGCCTGCCGCACCCCCAGGGGCGACAGGGGGCCCGTGGCGCTTACCGACTGGTGCGTACCCCGCCGGCCAGGGTGGCTCCCCCTCTGCTGGACGCAGGGCAGCGTGCGGCGGTTGACCACGAGCACGGCCCGCTGCTCGTCCTCGCAGGTCCGGGCACCGGCAAGACGACCACACTCGTGGAGTCCGTCGCGGCGCGGATCGCGCGCGGCGCGGACCCCGAGCGGATCCTGGTGCTCACGTTCAGCCGCAAGGCCGCCGTGGAACTGCGCGACCGCATGGCGCTGCGCATAGGAGCGGCCCGCGCGCCCCAGGCGACGACCTTCCACTCCTTCTGCTACGCCCTGGTCCGCGCCCACCAGGACAGCGACCTGTTCGTGGAGCCGCTGCGGCTGCTCTCCGGCCCCGAACAGGACGTGGCGGTACGGGAACTGCTCGCGGGCCAGCCCGGCCTGGAGCGGCTCGGCCTCGCCCATGTGCGCTGGCCGGACGAACTCCGCGCCTGCCTGACCACGCGCGGCTTCGCCGACGAGGTACGCGCGGTCCTCGCCCGCAGCCGCGAACTGGGCCTCGGTCCCGACGCCCTCCAGGCCTTCGCGCGGCACATCGGCCGCCCCGACTGGCTCGCCGCCTCCGCCTTCCTCGCCGAGTACCTCGACGTCCTCGACATGCAAGGAGTCCTCGACTACGCGGAACTGGTGCACCGCGCGGTGCTCCTCGCCCGGCGCCCCGAGGTCGCCGAGCGCCTGGCCGCCCAGTACGACGCCGTCTTCGTGGACGAGTACCAGGACACCGATCCGGCACAGGTGCGGCTGCTGCACGCGCTCGCGGGCGGCGGCCGCACCCTCGTGGCCTTCGGCGACCCCGACCAGTCGATCTACACGTTCCGTGGCGCCGACGTGAACGGCATCCTCCAGTTCCCGGAGGCCTTCCCGCGCGCGGACGGTACATCGGCACCGATGGAGGTCCTGAGGACCTCACGCAGGTCCGGCGCCGGCCTCTTGGCGGCCACCCGGCTGCTGACCCAGCGCATGCCTCTGACCCGCCTCCCCGCGGAGAAAGTACGCGCCCACAGGGAGCTTGCCGCCGTACGGGACGGCGGCCGCGTCGAGGTCCACACGTACCCGACGCCCGGCACGGAGCTGGACAACATCGCGGACATCCTGCGCCGCGCCCACCTGGAGGACGGCGTCCCCTGGAACGAGATGGCCGTCCTGGTGCGCGCGGGCTCCCGCACCATCCCGACGATCCGCCGCACCCTCACCGCGGCCGGAGTCCCCCTGGACATCGACGGCGACGACCTGGCACTGCGGCACGAACCGGCGGTGTCGCCGCTCCTGACGGCACTCAGGGCGGTGGCCGCGGCGGAGACCTCGGGGACGGTGGGTACGGCGGAGACCTCGGGGGGCGTGGGCGCGGCGGCAGACGCACAGGCCGACGAGGACGTACCGGCTGACGAGGATGCGCGTCCCGACGAGGATGTACGGGCCGACGGCGATGCGCGTCCCGACGAGGATGTACGGGCCGACGACGATGCGGGTCCCGACGACGAAGTGCGTCTCGACGAGGGAGTACGAGTCGAGACGGATGAACCCGCGGAGGCGGACCACCAGGACGCACCCTCCGAAGTCGTCGGCGCATCGGCTGAAGAAGCGGGCGTGCCCGACGAGGAGCCCGACGGCGCCGCAGACTTCTCCGAAGAACCCGCGCAGGAAGCACCCTCGCCCGACAGGCCTTGGCTCGACACCGAGACCGCGCTCAGCCTCCTCGCGTCCCCGCTGGCGGGCATGGACGCCGCCGATCTGCGCCGCCTGGGCCGCGCCCTGCGCGAGGAGGAGCGCGCCGCGGGCAACCATGTGCCGCCGCCCTCCGACGAGTTGCTGGCGCGAGCCCTGGCCGAGCCGGAGCGGCTGGTGGCCCACGATCCGTCGTACGCACGCGGGGCCCAGCGTCTGGGTGCCCTGCTGCGGAAGGCACGGGAGCGCCTCGCGGGCGGCGGTACGGCCGAGGAGGCGCTCTGGGAGCTGTGGGAC
>NZ_JAPWHT010000210.1:0-17078 GCF_027270795.1 Streptomyces sp. ActVer | reverse complement strand
CCCGCACCCAGCGAACGACCCCAAGACCGCAACGGACCTCGGCCGCCCCGGCCCAACCGGACCGCACCGGACCTCGGCCGGACCTCAGGACCCGGCCAGCACCCCGGTCCGATAGACCGTCCCGGCGCACGCGTTGGACACGGTCGTGGACACCGTCGGGCCGCCGCCCTCCGCCGAGTAGGAGACGAGGACGCTTCCGTCGGCGGCTCCGTCCTCCTTCATGAGCTGCGAGCTCACACCGCTGGTGCCCTCGGAGGTCGTCCCGCCGCTGTCGCCGGTGGTGCCGGTCGGCGTCGGGTCGGGCGTGGGCTCCCCGCCGCCGGTGCTGCCACCGGTGGTCGGACAGGTGCTCGACGGCACCCAGGCGAACTCGACCTCGTAGGCCGAGCCCGGCTGGAGCACCAGCGCGGCGGCGTACGTGGACTGGTCGGGCAGTCCGGCCGCCGCGTCACCCGTCGCGTGCAGGGCCGTGCCGATCGCGGACTGGCTCGCCGCGCCCTGGGCGGCCAGGGCGACCGAGCCGTCGCCGGAGACCGTACAGCTGGCGGCGGAGACGTTGGTGACCCGGAAGGTGCCGTAGACCGCGCCGTTGGCGTCCGGTGAGCCGGCGGTCCCGGAGGCGCTGCCGAGCTGCAGGGACGTACAGGCGGGCACGTTCGCCGCGGAGGCCGACGGCTGGGTGCCGGCGGTGCTGCCGCTGTCCCCCTTGCCCTTGCCGGGCTTGTCCGTCTTGTCGCCCTTGTCCTTGTCGTTGTCCTTGCCCGAGGAGCCGCCGGAGCCGCCCCCCGTGCCGGCCTGCTTGCCCTCGTTCGAGCCGCCCTGGGTCTGCGAGCTGTTGCCCGCGATGGACGGGTCGGCGTTGGGGCCGGTGGAGTTCGAGACATGGATGAGGGCCGGGACGGCCGTGCCGATGAAGAGTGCGGCGGCCGCCATGCCGACGACGGCCTGGCGCTTGCGCGCCCGCCTGGCCGGTACCGCGCGCCGCAGATGGTCCAGCGTGCCGTCGGTCGGCTCGATCTCCTCGACGGCCTGGTGCAGGAGCCGCCGCAGGGCCAGTTCGTCGGACCCGAGCGCCCCCAGAGTGAGGCCGTCGGCGCCGAATCCGCCCGAGTCCCCCGACCCCGGGCCCGCGGCATCCGTGTCCGAGTGGACCGAATGCGTCGAGTGGACCGAAGGGGTCGACTGGGCCGAACGGGTCGACTGGGCCGAACGGGTCGAGTGGACCGAAGGGTCCGACTGGCCCGAAGGGTCCGACTGGCCCGGCGCGCCCGAAGGGCTCGACGAGCGCGGCGAAGCACCGGACGGGCGGTCCGCCGAGCGGCCGTCCGTGTCCGAGACACCCGATTCTTCCGGGCCCGAATTCGCCGAGGGGCCGTGATTCACAATTCCGTTCCCAGCGTGCTGGTCGTGCTCGTTGTCGTCGCTGTGACCGCGACCGTACTCATCATGGCGTGCCCGCTCGTCCTTCGCGCTCATGCCGGCGCCTCCATGGCGACACGGAGCGCCGCGATGCCGCGCGAGCCGTACGCCTTCACCGAACCCAGCGAGATGCCGAGCGTCTCGGCGACCTGCGCCTCGGTCATGTCCGCGAAGTACCGAAGGACGAGGACCTCGCGCTGGCGCCTCTGGAGCCCCTTCATCGCCTTGATCAGGGCGTCGCGCTCCAGCAGGTCGTACGCGCCCTCCTCCGCGCTCGCCATGTCGGGCATCGGCTTGGAGAGGAGCTTCAGACCGAGGATGCGCCGGCGCAGGGCCGAGCGCGAGAGGTTGACGACGGTCTGCCGCAGATAGGCGAGCGTCTTCTCCTGGTCACGCACGCGCTTGCGCGCCGAGTGCACCCGGATGAAGGCCTCCTGGACGACGTCCTCGCAGGAGGCGGTGTCGTCGAGGAGGAGCGCCGCGAGACCGAGGAGCGATCTGTAGTGGGCGCGATAGGTCTCGGTGAGATGGTCGACGGTGGTGCCGGCCGCCAGGGCTTCGTCAGCGCCCTCGCGCTGGTTCGGTATGCGGGTCGGCCGCGCTGCGGGCATGGGGGCGATCACCGGCATGCCGCCGCCGGACGCGCCGGACATGCGGGGTCGGCGGGGCGGGCGCAGGGTCGTGCCCCGCGCCGCCGCAGTGAATTCGAGTACCTCAGCCACGCCAGTTGGACACGCGTCCCCCCGTTGGGGTTGTACGCGACAGGCATCGCTTTTGCGTCAGGCTGCACGCCAGACAGTGCGTCAAATGCCCTCATACGTAAAAGCTCATCCCCTATGCCCCATATGAACGTGGCGTCCGGACGCCCCCTGAAGGGCGACCGCAAAGACGCTCCCCGCCCTCCGCGCGGTTGCGGAGAACGGGGAGGAAAATCTTCGAACGCCAGAAGCCTCGGTCGTCGGAAGCCTCGATTCAAGTGGTCCGGACCATTTCCCGACCATGAAAGTCACACAGATCCTACAAACGATTCAACTTTCGACCAGAAAATTTCCGGCCGGAGCCGTCCGCAGCGCTGCGACATGGCAAAGAGGCACGTGCGACGGCACAGGCAGCGGCAGCCGCGCCCGGCTCACGCTCCACCCAGCTCGGCCGCCACCAGCTCCGCGATCTGGGCCGTGTTCAGCGCGGCCCCCTTGCGCAGATTGTCCCCGCACACGAAGAGCTCCAGCGCGGTCGGATCGTCGAGCGCGCGCCGTACCCGTCCCACCCACGTGGGATCCGTGCCCACCACGTCGACGGGCGTCGGGAACTCCCCCGCCGCCGGATTGTCGAAGAGCACGACGCCGGGTGCCGTGGCGATGATCTCCCGCGCCCGGTCCACCGTCACCTCGCCCTGGAAGCGGGCGTGGACGGTCAGCGAGTGCGTGGTGACGACCGGCACCCGTACGCAGGTGACGGCGACGGGCAGGTTCGGCAGTCCGAGGATCTTGCGGGACTCGTCCCGCACCTTCATCTCCTCCGAGGACCAGCCGTCCTCGCGCACGGTCCCGGCCCACGGCACGACGTTGAGCGCCACCGGCTCCGGGAAGGGGCCCGTGTTGTCCCCCACCGCCCTGCGTACGTCACCGGGGGTCGTCCCCAGCTCCGTACCGGCGACGAGCGACAGCTGCTGGCGCAGGGTGTCGACACCGCGGCGCCCGGCCCCGCTCACCGCCTGGTACGAGGAGACCACCAGCTCGCGCAGGCCGAACTCGGCGTGCAGCGCGCCCAGGGCGACGATCATGGACAGGGTCGTGCAGTTGGGGTTCGCGATGATGCCGCGCGGCCGCACCCGGGCGGCGTGCGGATTGACCTCGGGCACCACCAGCGGCACCTCGGGATCCATCCGGAAGGCGCCGGAGTTGTCGACGACGATCGCGCCCTTGGACGCTGCCAGCGGCGCCCAGCGCTCGGCGACCTCGTCGGGTACGTCGAACATGGCGACGTCGACCCCGTCGAAGGCCTCCTCCGTCAGGGCCACCACCTCGACCTCCTCGCCGCGCACGGCCAGCTTGCGGCCGGCCGAGCGCGGGGAGGCGATCAGGCGGATCTCGCCCCAGATGTCCGCGTGCTGGGACAGGATCTGGAGCATGACAGTGCCGACGGCCCCGGTCGCTCCCACGACCGCGAGCGTCGGCCCTACGGACCCGGGTCGCACGGTCCCGGGTCCCACAGTCCTGGCCATCAGCGGCCGGTGCCTCCGTAGACGACGGCCTCGTCGCTGTCGGAGTCGAGCCCGAAGGCGCTGTGCACGGCGCGCACGGCCTCGTTGACGTCGTCCTGGCGGGTCACCACCGAGATGCGGATCTCGGAGGTCGAGATCAGCTCGATGTTGACGCCCGCGTCGGACAGCGCCTGGAAGAACGAGGCGGTGACGCCCGGGTTGGTCTTCATCCCGGCGCCGACCAGGGAGATCTTGCCGATCTGGTCGTCGTAGCGCAGCGAGTCGAAGCCGATCGCGCCCTTCGCCTTCTCCAGGGCCTCGATGGCCTTGTGGCCCTCGGTCTTGGGGAGGGTGAAGGAGATGTCGGTGAGGCCCGTGGAGGCCGCCGACACGTTCTGCACGATCATGTCGATGTTGATCTGGGCGTCCGCGATGGCGCGGAAGATCACCGCGGCCTCGCCCGGCTTGTCCGGGACGCCGACGACCGTGATCTTGGCTTCGGAGATGTCGTGCGCGACTCCGGAGATGATGGCGTGCTCCACCTGCGCGTCCCCTTGCGGATTCTCGTTGCTGACCCAGGTGCCCGGCAGTCCGGAGAAGGACGAGCGGACGTGGATCGGGATGTTGTAACGGCGTGCGTACTCGACGCAGCGGTGCAGCAGCACCTTGGAGCCGGAGGCGGCGAGCTCCAGCATGTCCTCGGAGGAGATCCAGTCGATCTTCCGGGCCTTCTTCACCACGCGCGGGTCGGCGGTGAACACACCGTCGACGTCCGTGTAGATCTCGCAGACCTCGGCGTCGAGGGCGGCGGCGAGCGCGACGGCGGTCGTGTCGGACCCGCCTCGCCCCAGCGTGGTGATGTCCTTCTTGTCCTGGCTCACGCCCTGGAACCCGGCGACGATGGCGATGTTGCCCTCGTCCAGCGCGGTCCTGATGCGGCCGGGCGTGACATCGATGATGCGCGCTTTGTTGTGGACGGAGTCGGTGATCACGCCTGCCTGGCTGCCGGTGAAGCTCTGGGCCTCGTGGCCCAGGTTCTTGATCGCCATGGCCAGCAGGGCCATGGAGATCCGCTCTCCTGCGGTCAGCAGCATGTCGAACTCACGCCCGGCAGGGATCGGGGATACCTGCTCGGCGAGATCGATCAGCTCATCCGTCGTGTCACCCATCGCCGACACCACGACAACGACCTGATGGCCGTTCTTCTTGGCGTCGACGATCCGCTTGGCGACACGCTTGATGCCCTCGGCATCGGCTACGGAGGAGCCTCCGTACTTCTGCACGACAAGGCCCACGTGCGCTCCTCGCTCAGTCCGTCTCGTACCGCACGACTGCGGTCGGCTCAGTCTAACGAGCGGCCGAATTCCACCCCGGCGATATCGCATCGTGAGATGTCCCGCTCACGAGTTGATCACCCGGGTCCGTCCGGCTTTCGGTCGTCCGATCGGTCGGCTTCCGTCCACCGGCCCTCCGGCCGCTCCAGGACCGCATCTGCCCTGCCCGGACGCACCTCACTCGGAAAGTGCGCCGCGTCACACTCACGAGCCGTCACGTTAAATTTCAAGCAGGGCCTGTCTGACAATTCCCGTCGTCGCCCAGAGGGCGGCCGCGCGGCGTCAGGTGCGTGCTCTCGGCGCGCCGGGCGTAGATCCTCGTACTGGACGTACTTGGGTCTGCGCCCGGTGCGGCGAGAGTGCGTGCATGGCGTCGCGAGGCTGGGGGCACCTCCCGGCCGGAGGCTGGGGGAGGGAATTGTCAGACAGGCCCTAGGGTTCCGCTTGTGCGCGTACTCCTGGTGGAAGACGACGAGCCGGTAGCCCAGTCGCTCCGGCGCGGGCTGCTGCGTTACGGCTTCGAGGTGGCCTGGGTCGCCACGGGCGGTGACGCCCTGGCCCACGAGGACCCGTACGACGTCGTGCTGCTCGATCTCGGGCTGCCCGACACCGACGGTCTGGACGTCTGCAAGGCGCTGCGCGGGCGCGGTGACGTGCCGATCATCGTGATCAGCGCGCGCAGCGACGAGACGGACCGGGTGGTCGGCCTGGAGCTCGGCGCCGACGACTACGTCACCAAGCCGTTCGGGGTACGCGAGGTCATCGCGCGGATAAGGGCGGTGATGCGGCGCGCCCAGCCGCGTACGGCGGCCGAGGCCGTGGCGGCGGGACCCGACCGGTACGGGTCGCGGCTGACCATCGACCGCAAGGCGGCCCGCGTCCGGCTGGACGGCGAGGAGGTCGCCCTCGCGCCCAAGGAGTACGACCTGCTGGCCTTCCTCACCGAGGAGCCGGGCGCGCTGATGTCGCGCGAACAGATCATGGAAGCGGTCTGGGACGCGAACTGGTTCGGGCCGACCAAGACGCTGGACGTGCATGTGGCGGCGCTGCGGCGGAAGCTCGCGGGCGCGATCACGATCGAGGCGGTCCGCGGGGTCGGCTTCCGCCTGGAGATCGGCAAGGACGGCGACCGGGGCGACGCCGGCGCACTGGGCGGCAACAAGGGTGACGCCTCCTCATGATCCGGCAGCTGATCGTCAGTTACGTACTTCTGGTGGCGGTCGCACTGGCCGCCTTCACCGTGCCGGTGGCCTTCACGCTGACCGCGCAACTGCGCGGGGACACCGAGGAGTCGGTGGAACGCGAGGCCACCACCATGGCGCTGCTGCTGGGCGAGGGTGACGCGTCCTCGCGGCAGGCGCTCGCGCGGATGGCCGGGGCCTACTCCAAGGACACCCCCGGCACCGTCCAGGTGACCGACTCCGGCGGCGCGGCGGTGGCCTCGCTCCCCCTCCCCGCGGACGACAAGGCGATCACGCGGGCCCTCAAGGATCATGAGCCGACGGTCGACTGGGGATCGTCCTGGGTCTGGGGGCGGCACCTCGTGGTGACCGTGCCGGCCGAGTCCGCGGACGACAAGGACCGGATCGTCGGCGCGGTACGCATCAAGTACGCGACCTCCGACCTCAGCAGCCGGCTGTGGAGCATCTGGGGCTTCCGGGCCATACTCGCGGTCAGCGTGCTGGCCGTGGCCGCCTTCATCGGCGCCTTCGTGGCCCGCCGCCTCACCCGCCCGCTCCGCCAGCTCAACGACATGGCGACCCGGTTCAGCAACGGCGACCTCACGGCACGCTCACCCGTGACGGGCCCGCACGAGACCCAGCAGCTGGCCCGCACGCTCAACTCGGCCGGCGAACGCCTCGACAGCCTGGTCGCCGCCCAGCGGATCTTCGTCGCCGACGCCTCCCACCAGTTGCGTACGCCGCTGACGGCACTGCGTCTCTCCCTGGACAACATCGCGGACGGTACCGACGACGAGTTCGTACGGGAGGACGTGGAGCAGGCCACCTCCGAGGTGGTCCGGATGAGCCGCCTGGTGAACGGTCTGCTGGTGCTCGCGCGCGCGGAGGCGAAGGTGTCCGCGGCCGAACCGCTGTCGCTGGTCGACGTGATCGAGGAGCGCTTCGCGGTGTGGAGACCGGCCGCCGACGAGCGCGGAGTCACCGTCGCTCTGGGGGGAGTTGCCGGCGGCCGGCCGCTTGTGCTGGCCAGTCCCGGTCATCTGGACCAGGTGCTGGACAACGTTCTGTCGAATGCTCTGGAGGTCTCGCCGGACGGCGGGACGATCACCGTGGAGGTGTCGTCCCACCCCGACGAGGTCGTGATGTCGGTGCTGGACCAGGGGCCCGGCATGTCCGACGCGGAGAAGTCCCGCGCCTTCGACCGCTTCTGGCGCGGCCAGGGCCTGACGGGCCGGGCCGGCTCGGGGCTCGGCCTGGCCATCGTCAAGCAGCTGGTCACGGACGACGCCGGTGCGGTGGCGCTGCGGGACGCCCCTGGTGGGGGGCTGTGCGTCCGGTTCAGCCTGCGGCGGGCAGCACCGAGGAGTGGTGGTTGACGATCAGCCACTTGCCACCGCGCTTCTCGTACTCGTACGTGTAGCGGGCCTCGACGTTCTTCTTCTCACCGGTCTTGGGGTCGGTCAGGTTGAAGACGTACAGCCCCGCGTCGATCGCCGAGTTGCTGTCCAGGACGTTGATCACGGACTTGATCTTCGTGCCCTTGGGCTTGTTCAGCAGGAAGTGGTCGAAGTAGTCGACGATCTCGGCGTGGTTCGTACGGATCTTGGGCGAGGCGGTGGGCAGGAGTACGGCGTCCGAGGCGTAGCGGGCGGCGACCTTCTTCGAGTCCCCGGTCTGCAGGGCCTTGTTCCAGCCGTCGAACAGCGCGGCGATCTGCTTCTTGGTCGGCTTCGCTGCCGCCTGGCTCGCTGCGGGCTTCGACTGCTGCTCCGGCGCGGCCTGGCTGACGCCGACGGTGACGGCTCCGGCCGCCACGAGGGCGACGGTGACGATCGCGGCGCGGGTCCGTATGTGACGCTTCATCACAACTCCTGTGTGGTGGGGTGGACTTGCTCCCCTGGGGGAGTGATCCAACCCTCGCTTCACACCGGTTAGGCCCCGTGCAGCACAGGTGCAGCGCACGGACAACGTTCGTACAAAACAGCAAAGCCCCAGGTCCCGGGGAGGGCTGACCATGGCAGGTGGCTGGGAGGGCGGCTTGTTGCTGAGCGGCATCGTGCTGCTCGGTTCCTGTGTGCAGTGGCTCACCGGCATGGGCTTCGCGCTCGTCGCCGTGCCCGCGCTGGTGCTGCTGCTCGGCCCGGCACAGGGCGTCGTCCTCGCCAACTGCGTCTCGGGCGCCATCTGCGTGGTCGGCCTCGCGGGCGGCCTGCGCGAGGTCCGGCTGCGCGCGATGGTGCCGCTGTGCGTGGCGGCGGCCTGCACGGTCCCGCTGGGCACCTGGCTGGCCCGCCGGCTCCCCGAACCCGTCCTGCTCGCCTTCATGGGCGCCCTGGTGACGGTCGCCATCCTCTTGGTGATGCGGGGCGCCCGGCTACCGGCCCTACGCGGAAGCGGCGGCGCGGTGGCCGCGGGCGCGGTCGGCGGCTTCATGAACTCGGCCGCGGGCGTCGGCGGCCCCCCGATATCCCTGTACGCCCTCAACGCGGGCTGGACAGTACGGGAGTTCGTGCCCAACGCGCTGTTCTACGGGGCGGTGGTCAACGCAATCTCGGTGGCCTCGAACGGGGTACCGCGGCTCGGGGCGCCGGTGTGGGGGCTGGTCGTGACGGCGATGATGGTGGGTGCCCTGGCCGGGCGTGCACTGGCCCGGCGCACGCCCGAGAACCGGGCCCGGATGCTCGTGCTCGCACTGGCGCTCGTCGGCGGGATCACGACTCTGGGGAAAGGACTGTGGGGGCTTTAGGTCATTCGGCTCCGTCAGTCCACGAACTCCTTGAGCTGTTCGGTCTCCAGGGTGAAGCCGACAGGAGCCGGGATCTTGACAGATGCCCCGAAGGACTCCTTCACCTGACGGCGGTAGCGGCCGTCCTCCGGATCGGTGAAGACGGTGACCGAGCAGTCGTCACGGTCGATGAGGAGGTATACCGGAATGCCTGCGGCCGCGTAGCCGTCGGGCTTCTCCACGCGGTCACGCTGGTGAGTATCGGAGTCGTACGACGTGACCTCCACGGCCAGCAGAGCGGCCTCGGCCTCCGACCACTCACCCTGCCCCTTGAGACCACCCACCGGGACGAGCACTCCATCCGCGCGGGCCCGCCCCTTGCGATACCGCTCCGTCTTGAGACCGCTCTCCGCATGCAGCCAAAGGTCGGGGCGATGCTGCATGCAGAGCCGTTGCAGCCACGCGATGATCTCGCGGTGGTTGCCGTCCGCCATGGGCTTGACCACGACCTTCCCGTTGATGAACTCCAGCCACACGCTCTCGGGCGCATGACGCTCCAGCTCCTCGAACTCCTCGACGGACATCTGGGGCCGGTCTGCGGTCATGGGGGTCATGGCGTCGCCTCCTTGACTCCATGGTGCCCCGACCGGCACGTCCTGCACGCTCATACGCCGCCGTCCCCTCTCGATGGCCTGCAGATCGGTCCGTGCCCACTCTCGGCCGTCACGGCTTCCACCGCCTCGGCGGGAGGCCGTTCGCGATGCGGTCGCGGTTGTCCCGGTAGTGGTAGTGGACGCGGTCCTCCATCGACACCGAGCGGAAGGTATCGGGTACGGGCCCGCCCGTACGGCGCTCGAACTTCTCCTTGAGGAGACGAGCGGACGTGGTTCCCAGGTAGGCGATCTCCTCGAAGCCTTTCTTTACGTCCTCCTGTGTCATCCCCAGCTCCGCCTCCTCCGCGAGGCAGTCCTCGCACACACCCCGGACGATCTTCGCCGTCCGCTCGTCGGCGTCGCAGGTGGCGCACGCCATGATCACGCGGGTCACCTTGGCGCGGAGCGGACGACCGGGTCCGGTCTCGGCGGTGTCGTTCTTCTGCGGGGGCATCTTGGTCTCCAATCGGGTGCGGACGAATCCGCCCGGGTTCGTGACGGCCGGCGGCAGCCCGTCGGTCAGCGCGCGGATCATGTCGGCCGGAGTGGCGCCTCGTGACAGCCACTCGGCGGCGAAGGGTTCGAGCATTCGGCACTCGGCTTCGGACAGGGGCAAACGGGGGTCTGCGGCGCGGAGCCCGGCGAGTGCGCGGTAGGCGGCGCTGGGCGCGGGAGCGGAGCCGGGCTGTTCGGCTCGTTCTGCCTGCTCGGGCTTCTCGGCTTCCGAGACCGACTGCGAGGCCGGAGCGGCAGTCTCGGCACGGGCCAGGCCCGGTTGGTGGTTCTGCGTTACGTCCCTGCCGTGGCGCTCTCGCGCGAACTCCGTCCACCACTCCACGGACCTGGGCGTACGCGACCAGTACGTCCGCGTCACCCATCGCATCGAGTTGTCCTCGACGGTGATGTGTTCCTTGATCCAGCGCAGGTGGCCGGCCTCGGTGAGGCTCCTGAGGGACGTACGGCTCGCCTGCTGGCCGTATCGGGGGTGCTCGGCCGCGATCACCTTGTGGCCCATGGCGTGGCCGTCGTCGAGGTGGTCGATGAAGACGGCGAACTCGGCGTCCCGGGGGCACAGGTGCGCGAAGTCCGCGTCCGCGTGCGGGGGTTCGTCACCCACAGCGCGTTTTCCGTAACCCGTTTTGGCCATGGGGTGGGTGGGACGCGGCAGGGCGGGGCTAGGCTGGGCGTAAGCCACGATCGACTCGCATTCGATCCGTAGGTCTAGGCCCCGGAGCCGGTGTTGGCGCACCGACCGGGGCCGATCTATTTGCCGCGAACCTAGAGCGACTTCACGGATCGTCACCCTTACGAGTTACGCGCGCTCAACTCACGCTCAGACTTGGTTGGTTGGGTAGCTCCCGCCATCAAAACCAGAACCCAGAACCCATGGGAAGAGCTCGGGTCCCGGGGCTCAAGCCCCGGGCTGAACTGCGGAGATGAAGGCGGACCAGGCGGGGGGTCGTACCTTCAACTCAGGGCTGTCGGCGGCGAGTTTGGTGTCACGTATGTGGGTGGTGGTGGGGGTGAGGGCGACTTCGACGCACGCGCCACCTTCAGAGTCGCTGTAGCTGGACTTGGACCACTTCAACTCGTCGTTCATAGCTCATCCACCATCCCCTCAATGAAGCGGGCCGACTCGTCAGGGCCGAGGGCCAGCATGCGGATCATGCTAAGCCGCTCAGTATGCGCACTGACCACTTCCGGGTCAGAGGTCAACTGACTCGTCGACGGCGCCTCCGTATAAGCGAAGCGCTCGTGATCCCGGTTCTCCAGGAGCACCATCGGGCCCAGGAGGGCGACAGCCACCGCCCTGCGGTAGGGCAGCACCTGGATCGCGACGTTGCGCAGCTTGGCCATCTCCAAGAGGTGCAGCAGCTGCTCCTTGTCGACGTACGGGCCGCGCAATGCCGCCTCGTACAGCGCATAGCTGCAAGCAGCCAACGGCTTGCGTGTGTGGAGGCCCTGGCGCTCCAGCCTCGCCAGGACTCGCTCTTCGACGGTGTCCTCATCGAGGGGCGGGGTATGGTCGCCGATCAGTGACCTTGCATAGGTCTCGGTCTGCAAGAGACCCGGGATCAGGGCGACTTCGTACCACCAGAGGTTGATCGCCTCACGCTCGTACTCCATGTAGTCCTGCGCCCTCGCCGGAAACTTCTCCCGCTTCAGGTAGTCCTTGGCCGCGCTCAGCAACCCCTCCGCATGACACAACTCATCCGCCGCGTCCAGGACGCGCGGCGTCGGCATGCGTACGCCCTGTTCCATGGACTTGATGGTGTCCGGCGAGTAGTTGGCGGCGGCGGCCAGCTCCTCGCGGGTCACGTTCGCCTTCGTGCGCCAGCGTTTCAACTGGTTGCCGCTGTAGCGCCAGTTGAGCGGCGACGGCGTGGAGGAGTTGTACTGGACTGACACTGCGGCCACCTCCGACCGATACACCCCGGCGTGTATCTCCTCGGTCACTACCGAGCGTAGCGGGACGGCCGTCATCGTGTGACCATGACGAACGCAATCCCCCACCACCGCCCCGAGTGGGTCCCCCTCGCCGGTCACCAACTCCGCCTGTCCGGCATCCACTTCGACACGATCCGGGTCCAGGGCGTACGCGGGGAGCAGATCGCCTCGGACCTCGTCGAGGCGACGGACGGCGACGCGGGGCCCGTCGTCTGCGAGGCGGTCGGGTTCAGGTGGATGTACTTCCTGCTCGCACCGGGGGCCGCGAGGGCACACACGTGGCCGTTGGGTGTGCAGCGGTTCGGCGGGGCCGGGTGCCGCACGGTCACGTACATCGGGATTCCGGCGCTGGACGGCAACACGTGGCCGTTGCAGTGGTACAGCGAGCCGACGCCCACCACGCCGTACGTGGACCCGGACCGGCTGCACGCGACGCTCGGCCTCCGCTGCGCGTGAGTGCGCTGTGCGAAGGCCGCGGCGACTCGCCCGTACGGCCGGGGCTACTTGACCTCGCGCAGCCCCAGCGGACCCGCGATCTCCTCCGCCATCACCTTGCCGGCCGCCTCCGCGAGGGCTTCCTCGCTGAGGTCCTGGTCGGTGTCGAGGCCGTCCAGTTCCTCCAGGGGCTGGTTCAGGCGGACGTGGGCGACGAGGGACTGCAAAGCCCTCAGCGTTGCCGAAGCCGTCGAGCCCCAGTTGGAGAAGTACGAGAACTGCCACCACCACATGGCCTCGGTGGTGCGGCCCGCACGGTAGTGGGCCATGCCGTGACGGAGGTCCGTCATGACGTCGGCCAGGTCGTCCGAGATACGGGCCGGGACGGGGGGCTTGCGGGGCTCGTACGGGTCGAAGACCTCGGAGTAGACGTCGACCGGGTCGAGCATCTCCGCGAGGCGCTCGCGGAGGTCGTCGACGTCCGGCTCGGGGCCGAGGTCCGGCTCGTAGCGCTCGTCGGGGACGATGTCCTCGTGCGCGCCCAGGCGGCCGCCGGCCAGCAGGAGCTGGGAGACCTCCAGGAGGAGGAAGGGGACCGCCGAGTCCGGCTCGTCACCCTTGGCGACCTCTGTGACCGCTACGAGGAAGCTCTCGACCTGGTCGGCGATCTGGACCGCGAAGTCATCGGGGTCCTGAGCGGTCGCATGCAGCGTGGCGTCAGACATCTAGAAGCCGGCCTTCCTCAAGAACATCGACAGGGACGTCGAGAAGGCGTCGAGAAGAGCTTCGTCTCGCGCGTCTCGTGCATCTCGTGCGTCTCGTACATCAACTACTCGGTCAGACATCCAGCAGCCGCCTTCCCTCGAAGGCGCGCCCCAGAGTGACCTCGTCGGCGTACTCGAGGTCACCGCCCACCGGCAGCCCGCTGGCGAGGCGGGTGACCCTGAGGCCCATGGGCTTGATCATGCGGGCGAGGTACGTGGCCGTGGCCTCGCCCTCCAGGTTCGGGTCCGTGGCCAGGATGAGCTCCGTGACCGTGCCGTCCGCCAGGCGCGCGAGCAGTTCCCTTATGCGCAGGTCGTCGGGGCCCACGCCCTCGATCGGGCTGATCGCGCCACCCAGGACGTGGTACTTGCCCCGGAACTCACGCGTCCGCTCGATCGCGACGACGTCCTTGGGCTCCTCGACCACACAGATGACCGTGAGGTCGCGGCGCGGGTCGCGGCAGATGTTGCACAGCTCCTCCTGCGCCACGTTCCCGCAGGTGGCGCAGAAGCGGACCTTCGCCTTGACCTCCATCAGGCACTGAGCGAGACGGCGTACGTCCGTCGGCTCGGCCTGGAGGATGTGGAAGGCGATCCGCTGCGCGCTCTTGGGACCGACGCCGGGGAGCCGCCCCAGTTCGTCGATGAGGTCCTGGACCACGCCTTCGTACACGGATTGCCTTCCTGTCCCTGCTCGTTGCGCTGCTCGTCCTACGGCTCGTTCGCCGCTCGCTCGGTACGTACCGTAGTCGTGCTCGCCCTCTTGGTACGTACGGTAGTTGGCGGTCGGCCGTCTTAGAAGGGACCGCCGGGTTGACTTAGAACGGCAGGCCGGGGATGCCGCCGCCACCCAGGCCCTGGGCCAGCGGGCCGAGCTTCTGCTGCTGGAGGGTCTGGGCGTTCTCGTTCGCCGCCTGGACCGCCGCGACGATCAGGTCCGCGAGCGTCTCGGTGTCCTCGGGGTCCACGGCCTTGGGGTCGATGACCAGGCCACGCAGCTCGCCGGAACCGGTCACCGTCGCCTTCACCAGGCCGCCGCCCGCCTGTCCTTCGACCTCCGTCCGCGCCAGCTCCTCCTGCGCGGTCGCGAGGTCCTGCTGCATCTTCTGGGCCTGCTGGAGCAGCTGCTGCATATTGGGCTGGCCACCACCGGGAATCACGATCAGCTCCTGGTTTCGTACGGCTTGGGTACGGCATCCCGGACGGCCGCGAGTACGACCGTCCGTACCGCTTCTGTACGGCTGTCCGGCGGGGGTTTCCCGCCTTGGCACGAGCCTACGTGGTCTGCCGAGCCGTCGCTCCAGCACTCTTTCGAGTGAGATGACGGATTGGCCTGTACCTGATCAACGCCCACGTCCGAGCGGAAAACCCCCGAAACCAGGTCCATCGCCACCCATTGGGAGGTAGTAAGAGTGCGGCGCAGCAGCATCTCGTGAACCTTGCGCCACGTTACCGTCACGCAACGTCACGAGTAGGGAGCGTCGGGTGAGCCAGCCGGACATGCAGCCCGAGGGGTCGGCCCAGGACGGAGACGGTCGGGGTGATGGTGCGCGGGCCGGTGGTCCGAGGCCGGGCGGATTCGGGCCCGGCGGGTCCGGCGGGTCCGGCGGGCCCGGCGGGCCCGGCGGGCCCAGGCGGAACGGTCCCGGACGCGGGGTTCCCGGCCGGGGCGCACTCGGGCCCGGCGGGCCGAGGCCCAGCGATCTCATGGGGCGCACGTTCCCTCTCGGGGACTGGGGGGAGCCGGCCGAGCGGCTCCACGAGCTGTACCGGTGGGTGGAGGCGGGGGCGCTGACCACGGCGTCCTGGTATCTCGCCGAGCGGGTGTGGAAGCGGCGGGGGGCGCGGGCGTTGCGGGCTGGGGCCGCGGTGGGGGCTCTTGCCGGGGCCGCGTTGCCTCTGCTCGATGTCACGGGGGTGGTGGGCGGGGGTGCCGTCTGGGGATACCTGGGGATGCTCGTCGGGGCCGCCTGTGTGGCGGGGGACCGTTTCTTCGGGGTGACGGCCGGGTGGATAAGGGATGTGGCCACGGCTCAGGCCGTGCAGCGGCGGTTGCAGGTACTTCAGTTCGACTGGGCGTCCGAGTGTGTGCGGGAGGTTCTCGGGCCCACCGAGGGGACCGCCGGGGAGGCTGCCGAGCGGTGTCTTGGTGTGCTTCGGCGGTTCTCGGAGGACGTGACTGAGCTTGTGCGGGTCGAGACCGCGGACTGGATGGTGGAGTTTCGGACGGGGGCCGGGCCGCTGGCCATCCAGGCGGGCGCGGACGGGGCTGCCCGCGTCGACTCCGCTCCGCCCGGACGTCCCCCGCTTCCCCCGGGCACCCGCCCGAACATGCCCCGGCAACGCCCGCCCGAGCCCCGGTAGGGCTTTTTTCGCCCCCGCCGCCCCTACCCATTCCCGTCACTTACCTGGGGCTCCGCCCCCAGACCCCCGCTCCTCAAACGCCGGAGGGGCTGAAATACCTCAGGGGCGCGGGGAACTGCGCGATCAGCCACAACGCACCCGCACCCCATACACGAGGAAAGCTCTATACCTGCGGCAACGGGAATGCCACAGGCCCCCGCAAGCCCGCCCGGTTCACCCCCCTCACCCCGAAGAAGACATTGTCCTTGGACAGGTCCACCTCGTGGGAGGTCACGTCGCCGACCGGGATGACGTGGGTCCACTCGGGGGCCGTGGTCTCGCGCCAGACGACCTCGTAGCCCACCAGGTCGGGCTCGGAGCCCCGGGTCCAGGTCAGCTCCGTGGAGTTCGTGAGCGCGGCCGTCAGGATCCTGGCGTTGCGCGGGGCAGCCGGGGCCTGGGCCAGGGTCCAGAGCGCGGCGGCGTTGACCCGGGCGACCCGGGCCGTGAAGGGGAAGTCGCAGAACTCCGGCAGGTCGCCGAATTGCTTTCCGCCTTCGACCCGCACGTCCTGGTGCTGGTGCGCGAAGTCCTCGGCAGGCTCGGTGAACCGGGCGGCCGCGTAGCCCTGTTCGAGGAAGGGGATGTGGTCGCCGCCCCGCCGGTACCGGTCCCGGCGGTAGACGACGCGTACGTGCATCCCCGTCGCCGAGTTGTCCCCGGCGTCACGGACGAAGCGCGCCAACTGCCGCGACGGGGAGTCGTTCTCGCCTCCCACCGAACGGCGAGTCGCCGCCTGTTCCGGGGTCTCCGACGTGGGCACGCCCTCGGCGAAGAGACGGATCGTGTACGGGTCCTTCGTCCCGTCGTCCGCCTTCGAGCTGCCCACGATGTCGTTCGTGAACATGGCCTGCACGTCCGTGCCGGCCGCCTTGAACCGGGACGCCATGTGCGCGGCCCCGTACAGCCCCTGCTCCTCCCCCGCGACCGCCGCGAACACGATCGTCGACGCCGGGCGGCGCTTCGCCATCACCCTCGCCAGTTCCATCGCCACGGCGACCCCGGACGCGTCGTCGTCGGCGCCCGGGGCGTCCGAGGTGGCGTCCATGACGTCCGTGACGCGGGAGTCGTAGTGCCCGGACACGACGTACACCCGCTCCGGTGTGACCGAGCCCCGCAGCGTCGCCACCACGTTGGTGATGCGGGTCGCGGTCGGGATGCGGGACGCGGGTTCCTGGACGTACGACTGGAGTTCGGCCGTCATCCGGCCGCCGGAACCGGCGGCGTACGAGCGCATCTCCGCGAGGATCCAGTCGCGGGCCGCGCCGATGCCGCGGTCCGGGTCGTCCTGGGTGGAGAGGGTGTGCCGGGTGCCGAAGGAGACGAGTCTGCGGACCGTCGCCTCGATGCGGTCCGGGTCGATCTCCCTTAGCAGGGCACGCAGTTCACGGGAGGGGGCCTGCGCGGTGGCCGGCGGACGCCGGCCCGGCGACCATCAGCTTCGGGTCGGCGGGCAGCGGCAGTTCCACGATGTCGGACCAGCGGCCGAACCGGATCAGCGCATGGACCCGCA
>NZ_JAPWHT010000020.1:0-49239 GCF_027270795.1 Streptomyces sp. ActVer | reverse complement strand
GACCTCCATCACGGCCGCCACATCCTGCTCCAGCCACTCCACGTCCCAGAGCTCGTCAGGGGTCAACCAGCGAAGCTCGTCGTGGTCCTGGAGCGGCTTGGGCGCGAGCGAGCCGGGGAGAAGACGAACGGTCCACACCTGGAGGGCGTACGGCGACCTCAGAGGCCACTCGCCCGGAACCCGCGCAAGCACCTCCGCCTCGACCCCGAGCTCCTCCCGAAGCTCCCGCACGAGCGCCGCCTCGGAAGTCTCCCCGGTCTCCACCTTCCCCCCGGGCAACTCCCACCGCCCGGCCAACTCCGCAGGCGCACTGCGACGCGCGGCAAGGAGACACCCGTCACTCAGCACGGCGGCTCCCACCACCACGATCCGTTCGGTCATGCGCCGGAGCCTACGGGAGCCCCACGGGCGCACCCACACGCGTCACTTCGAGCCGTTCTGCCCGATCCGCTCGACCCAGTAGAGCTGCTTGTGCCCACGGCCGTCGAGGCTGTCCGCGATCTTCTGGGCCTCGGCCCTCGTCGCATACCTGCCGACGCGGTAGCGATTGCCGTTGTCGTCCTGTCGTATGACGAGCCAGGGAAGTGTGATGGTGCCGTCGTTCATCGCGCCCCTCCGCTCCCCGCCCCCGGCTCGCGTCCTGCCCCGCCACATAAGGAAACCGCAATCCGCATATGCCCGAGCCTACGCCTAACCTTCACGCAGCGAATACGGCTTTTCACAAAGAGGTATGCGCGGGATGCCCGAGAGGTACGCAATCGGCCAGCACCGAGGGGGCGCATCCTCACGGACACGCCCCCTCATCCCCCTCGGGCTCCCACCGACAGCGCAGAGACCGCTCCTATCACCCCCCGGGAGAACGACCGGATTCCACCGCACCGCCCGCCAACCGGCAGCCGGTTGCCGGTTGCCGGTTGCCAACCCCATGACTTGGGTCGGTTGCCGGCAACCGACCCAAGTCATGGACGGCGGCTACGGCTATTTCACCGGCAGGTGATAGGCGATCCGGTACCGGTCCGCCGGCACCACCACGTCCGCCGTCTCAACCGGCCGCCCCGACGCGTAGTACGTCCGCTGGATGACGACCACCACATGCCCGGGCACGCCCCCCAGCGCCGACAGCTCCTCTGCGAGGCCGGGACGGGCGCCCACCTCCTCCGTGACGTTGTCCACGATCACGTCGATGGCGGCCATGCGCTCGACGACACCCATGCCGCCCAGGGGACCTTCCTCGGGAAGCATCACCGGTGTGCGGCCCGTGACGGCGAGGGGCTCCCAGGAGGTGGAGAGCATCATCGCCTCGCCCGCGTCCCGGAAGACGTACTTCGTGCACATCACGCGGTCGCCGGCCTGGAGGCCGAGCCGCTCGGCGATGGCACCGCTCGCCTCGGCCTGAGCGCTGTGCGACTCCCACGTACCGCGCGCGGAGACGTCGGCCTGCTCCTGGCGGAACGGCGTCGCCCCGCTGTCCGGCCGGTACCCGGAGCGGGCGACGCGGCGCGGCACCGGACGTTCGCGCACATACGTCCCGGACCCGGAGCGGCCCTCGACCAGACCCTCGGCCATCAGGACCTTGCGGGCCTCGAGCGCGACCGTGTCCGAGACGCCGTACTCCTCGCGGATTCTTGCCTGTGACGGGAGCCGTGTGTGCGGTGGCAGCGATCCGTCGACGATCTTCTTGCGAAGATCACCTGCGACGCGCAGATACGCCGGCTGCTCACCGAATGTCACTGGCCACTCCCGTCAGGTTGTACAGACAGCTACAGGGTGGCAACCGTGGGTTGTGCCAGGCAAGCGAAGGCCAGAGAATCACTCGATGTGATGACTTGCGGCCGCTCAAGGCTTTACGCAGGCACTTTCTCCCCACTACGGCCGCCGTCACACCTCTGCGCCGGTGCCTCCTGAGCCGCCTCCCGTACCGGCGCCCTCACCGCCGTCGTCCTCGTACGCCTCCGGCGGCGTCGAGGCGAGGCCCAGAGCCTTGCGCGTGGTGACCGTCGTCTTGGCGTCGGTGAGTTCCAGCGCCTTGTCGTAGTGCTCGTAGAAGACGTCCGCGTCGGCGGCCTTCGCCGCTGCCGTCCACTCCCCCTGCGCCTTGTCCAGGTCCTTGACCAGCGCGGCGACCGGCTCCTTCGCGTCGGCGGGCCAGTCGTGGCCGCGCAGCATTCCGAGCTGTTCGGTGATGGCGGCCGAGACCCTGGTCGCCCACTCCCTGTGGCCGGGCAGGTCGTCCTCGACGTACTCCTCCTCGGGCGCCGAGTCCATGGCCTCGTTGAGGACCTGGGCCGCCTTCAGATAGGTGAGCTGGTCGGCGTCGAGGGTCGTCTCGTCCTGGCGCAGCGAGCCGGTCAGGCTGCCCTTCTCGTCCACGTTGCCGAACAGGCAGCTGATCTCGCGGTCACCGAGGCTCCAGCTGTCCCGGGTCGGTGTGAAGTAGTAGATGTCGACGTTGTCCGGGATGGCCCAGGTGTCCATGGCGTAGGCGTACTGGAGCGTGTAGCACTTCTCGTCGGCCGCCTCGGTGATCTCGCTGTCGCCGGGGTAACTGCCGCTCGCCATCCTGAAGTTCGCGAAGACCTCGCCGTCGTGCTCCTCGTCGCAGGACACCGTGTCGACGTCGTACGCCATGCCTTCCAGCGAGCCGCCCGGCGTATCGAAGCACTCGCCCTCGTCCACGGAGAAGGTGGCGCCGTTCTCGCTCGCCTCGCGCGCCCCCTCCTGGAAGCCGTCCCAGAACTCGGCCGCTCCGCCGGTGGCGAGCGCGAGCGCGAGGATCGCGGCGCCGATGCCCGACAGGATCATCCCGGCGATCGCCATGCCCTTGCCGCGCTCGCCCTTCCTCCTGATCTGCGCAAGCGCGAAGAATCCGAGGATCAGGCCGACCAGGGGGAGGAAGCACAGGATGCCGAGCACGAGTGCGGCGATGGCCAGGCCGTTGACCGGGGCCGGGCTGTTGTACGGGGAGTAGCCCTGCCCCCAGGGCTGGTAGCCGTACGGACCCGGTCCCGGACCCGGACCTTGCGGCCCGCCCGGGTACGCGCCGTACGGGCCCTGCGGCTGGCCCGGCGGCGGGTACGGCCCCTGGGGTTGCCCCTGAGGCTGCCCCTGCGGGTGCTGGGGCCCGGAGGGCGGGGGTATCTCCACTAGTACCGTGCTCCTCGTCCGAGTGCTGTGTCCGGGTGACGTGTCCGGGTGGTGCGGAACTGACGTACGACAGGGCGCATCGTAAGCGCGGCCCGGACAGCGACGGAACACAGGGAACGATCCCGACGATTCGGTCGGCGGCTCTATTTCTTCGCCCCCGCCGCCCCTACCCTCCCCCACTCTCGGCTTCGCTCGAGCGGGGGGACCCCCACCGTCCCTTTCGGGGGCCAGCCCCCGAACCCCCGCTCCTCAAACGCCGGAGAGGCTGATTTCAGCCCGTCCGGCGTTTGAGGACGAGGCCGTTCAGGCCGATGCGGGGGTCTGGGGGCGGCAGCCCCAAGGGACGGGACGGGTAGGGGCGGCGGGGGCGAAACCCAACGCACCTCGCCCCCGCGGCAGCCCAGGTCGAGGACCCGAAGCCGTGCCACGAGGGCGAGGAGAAGGACTACCTACGAACCGCTACCGCCGACGCCACGTAACCGTCGGTCGGATCAGAACTGCAGCCCCCAGGAGTTGATGTACCCGGTGTCGAGGGAAGCGTTGTCACTCACCCGCAGCGTCCACGTCCCGTTGGCGACCTCGGACGAGGCGTTCACCGTGTACGTGGTGTTGATGTTGTCCGTGGAGCCACCGGTCCCGTACGCCTTCAGCGTGTAGGCCGTCCCGTCGGGAGCGATCAACTGGACCTGAAGGTCACCGATGTAGGTGTGGACGATGTTCACGGGCACGCTCAACGCGGCGGGCGCGTTGCCGGTGACGCCGCTCACCGTGACAGGCGAGTTCGCGGTGGAGTTGTCGGCGATCGCGTAGTCCGCGGTGTTCTCGAAGAGATCACCCGTGGGCGGCGGAGTCGTACCGCCGCCACCGACCTTCAGCAGACGGTTGGGCGAGCCCGTACCAGGGCTGGTGACGACCCCGGTGGTGGCGGAGTTGACCAGCGCGGTCTGGACGGCGGCCGGCGTCGCGGTCGGGTTGTCGGCCAGATAGAGCGCGGCGGCCCCGGCGACATGCGGGGTCGCCATCGACGTACCGGAGATGGTGTTGGTCGCGGTGTCGCCCGTGCCCCAGGCGGAGGTGATGGAGGAGCCGGGGGCGAAGAGGTCGAGGACCGTGCCGTAGTTGGAGTAGCTGGCCTTGGCGTCGGTGCTGGTGGTGGCGCCGACGGTGATGGCCTCGGTGACGCGGGCGGGTGAGCGGGTCGAGGCGTTCGTCGTCTCGTTGCCGGCCGCTACGGCGTAGGCGACACCGGAGGCGATGGAGTTGCGTACGGCGGTGTCGATCGCCGTGTCGACGGTCCCGCCGAGGCTCATGTTGGCGACGGCCGGCTTGACGGCGTTGGTCGTCACCCAGTCGATGCCCGCGACGACCTGGGCGGTGGTCCCCGAGCCCGCGTTGTTGAGGACCCGGACACCGACGATCTTCGCCTTCTTGGCGACGCCGTACGACGCCCCGGCGATCGTGCCCGCGACGTGCGTGCCGTGGCCGTGGCCGTCCTGGGCGGTGTTGTCGTTGTCGACGGCGTCGTAGCCGTAGGAGGCCCGGCCGCCGAATTCGGCGTGTGTGATGCGGACACCGGTGTCGATGACGTAGGCGGTGACGCCCTCGCCGGCGGTGTCGTCGTAGGTGTAGCTCTGGTTGAGCGGGAGGGCCGTCTGGTCGATGCGGTCCAGACCCCAGGAGGGCGGGTTGGGCTGGGTCGTCTCGATGGAGAACACGCGGTTCTGGACGACGGAGGCGACGGCCGGGTCGGCGGCGAACCTCTTCGCCTCGGCCTCGGTGGCCTCGACGGCGTAACCGTTCAGCGCCTTCTTGTACGTACGCTCGATCGTGGCGCCGTACTCCTTCGCGAGGGCCCTGCCCTCCGCCGAGCCGGACTTCGCGGCGTCCGCGTGGAGCATCACGATGTAGCTGTTCGCGATCGTGTCGGGCGCGCCGGCGTACTGGATCCGGCCTTCGGGGCCCGCGGCGGCCTGCGCCGGGAGGGCGGAGACGAGACCGGCGACGAGGGCCGCCGTACCGATGCCCGCGATACCGGTGAGTCGGCTGATACCGGTGAATCCGGCGATACCGGCGAGTCTTCGCCGGGCATGACGCATCACTGCCATCTGAGGATCCTCCTCAATCGGTGGTGCGCTGGTGGTGGGGGGTGGTGCGGTCGTACGCACAGGAAGACGTCAGGGTCATGTCAACGAACTGGCCGGTTCGCCCTGCGCTCAGCCGAAAGATTGCGGCTTCCACAGGAATTGCACAAGAGTCCTGCACAGACGTAACGCAGGTGCCATATGCCAGTCATGACACTCCGTCACCAATCGGTGCATCTAACCTGCCGACATGACTCCCTTGCCGGATTGTTTCTGCCCGGTGGACGGCACGCGCGTCCCCATGGGTTCGCTCGCGTGGTGCTGTCCGGTCTGCCGCGGCCCGCTCGACCTGGACTTCGCGCCCACGCCCGCCTCTCTCAAGTCCCTGGCGGGCAGGGTGAATTCACTCTGGCGGTACGCGGAGTGCCTGCCCCTGTCGTCCCCGTCGGTGTCGCTCGGCGAGGGCCGCACCCCGCTGGTCCCGCTCAAGGACGGCGTCTCGGCCAAGCTGGACTTCCTGATGCCGACGCTCTCCTTCAAGGACCGCGGGGCCGTCCTGCTCGCCGAACTGGCCCTGCGGCTGCGGCCGGGCCGGGTCGTCGCGGACAGCAGCGGCAACGCGGGCACGGCGGTCGCCGCTTACTGCGCCAGGGCCCAACTGCCCTGCACGGTCTACGTACCCGACGGCACCTCCGCGAAGAAGCTGGAGCAGATCGGGGCGCACGGGGCCCGCCTCGAAGTCGTCCCGGGCGACCGGGAGGCGGCCGCGCGGGCGGCCCGGGAGGCGGCGGACGAGGACGGCACGTTCTACGCCTCGCATGTCTTCAACCCGTACTTCCTGCACGGCACGAAGACGTACGTCCACGAGCTGTGGGAGGACCTCGGCGGGCGGCTCCCCGACGTGATCGTCGTCCCCGTCGGCAACGGCACGCTCCTGCTCGGCGCGTCCCTCGCGATCGCCGAGCTGCACGCGGCGGGAATGATCGACCGCCGGCCCGCCCTGTACGCGGTCCAGTCCGCCGCCGTCGCCCCGCTCGCCCACGCCTGGCACGAGGGCGCCGACGACCTGGTCGGGGTCACCCCGGCGGCCCCCACGTTCGCCGAGGGCATCGCCATCCCCCGGCCGCCCCGGGCCCGGCAGATCCTGCGCGCGGTCCGGGAGTCCGGCGGCACCTTCCTCACCGTCACGGAGGACCAACTCCGCCACGCCCAGAGAGACCTGGCCTCCCAGGGCCTGTACGTGGAGTCGACGGGGGTGGCGTGCTGGGCGGCTGTACGGGATGGGGCGCTGGGCGCCCGTACGGCTGTCGTCCCGCTGTGCGGCGCCGGCTTGAAAACGGGCCTCGCACATTCGTAGGGGCTTCGGGTCGTGACTCCAGTGCGAGTGAGTGGGGGCTGGTCGCGCAGTTCCCCGCGCCCCTGAAAAACGGGGCTGCGCCCCCGTCTTTCATCTTTTAGGGGCGCGGGGAACTGCGCGCTCAGCCCCCACTCACCCGCACACGAAGATCAACCTCCGGCCCCCTGGATCACCCCGCAGCCAACCGCTCCTGCTCCTCCTCCACAATCCGCCGAGCAGTCGTCCCGTCCGACACATCAACCGCATCCGGCGTCGCCTCGGCGACATCGCTGCGCCGGGCATACGCGTCGAAGAGACGGGACTTGCTCTCCAGGATCCGCAACAGCCGGTCGTCCACGCTGTCCGTGGCGAGCAGCCGGTGCACCTGGACGGAGCGGACCTGACCCATGCGGTGGGCGCGGGCGACGGCCTGGTGCTCCAGGGTCGGCTTGACCTGCGGCTCGCAGAGGATCACGACGGACGCCGCCTGGAGGTTGAGTCCGACACCGCCGGCCTCGATCTGACAGAGCAGCACGGCGTGCCCGGGCGCGGACGTGAACTCGTCGACGAGCTGCTGTCGCCGGGTGGCGGGCACCCCACCGGCCAGCGGCCCCAACACCCCTTCGCCGACGGCCTGTTGGACGGTGGCGAGGACGTCCCGGAAGTAGGAGAAGACGACCACCTTCAGGTCGTTCACGGCAGCCTCCGCGACGAGCTCGCGCAGCCGCTGGAGCTTCGCCGACTTCTCGGCGTCCGCGTACGCGGCTCTGCGCATCGCCATGAAGTTCCCGGCGGCGACCGCCTCGCGGTAGGCGTCCTGGTCGGCGGCGCTGAACTCCTCCCACTCGTCGACCTGGACGAGCGCGGGCAGCTCGGTGAGCACGTCCTGCTGGTTGCGCCGCAGATAGGCGGGGGCGACGGATCTGCGGAACGTGTGCGGTCCCGCGACGGCGTCGCTGCCCTGGATCTTCGGCACCAGCTCGGGCTGGAGGTAGCGGACGAGGGTGCGGAACTCCTCGACGCGGTTCTCCATCGGCGTACCCGTGAGGAACAGGACGCGCTCGCACCGGTCGGTCCAGCGCGCGACGGCCCGGGAGCGACGGGCGTCGGGGTTCTTGACGTAGTGGGCCTCGTCGACGACGAGCGCGACGGGGGCGGCGGCGATCCCGGCCTGGCCCCTCGCACCCCGCGCGCCCTTCGCCGGGTCCGGGTCCGGCAGGCTGTGCAGCACGTCGAAGGTGGTGACCGCGACGCCGCCTCGCTCGCGCCACTCGGCGTACGCGTCCTGCCGGTCGGGTCCGTGCACGGGCACCGCGCGCAGGGTGCTGCGGGAGCGGATCTCGCGCGTCCAGTTGATCAGTACGCTCGCCGGGCACACCACCAGGAAGTGCTTGTGACCGTCGGCTGCGAGATGCGCGAGCACGGCGATGGCCTGGACGGTCTTGCCGAGCCCCATCTCGTCGCCGAGGACCACCCGGCGCTGGGCGAGCGCGAACCGCGCACCGAAGGACTGGTACCCGCGGAGCGAGACCCGCCGGTGCGTGTCGTCGAGCCCCTGCGCGTGCACCCGGTCCGCGACCTCGGCGGGCAGGAACCCCTCGGCGGCCTCGACGTCGGGCGCGCTCCCGGCGATCTCGGCGAGCTGGCTGTAGTACTCCGGGGACCGCAGCTCGAAGTCCACCCACGCCTCGGCGTCGGACGCGGACTCCCGCAGCAGGTCGGTGGATGCCTGCGTGAGCAGCATCGGTACGCCCTTGGCAACGGCGTCGCCCGTCAGCGCACGGAGTTCCGCGACGGCGGCGAGGGCGCTCTCACGCCTGGCCCTGCCCGTGAGGGCCATCCGCAGCCGCCCGGTGGCCGGACGGGCCGCCTCCAGAAGCGTCCTGAACCTGCGGTCGAGCTCCGTGGCGGCGTCCACGGCCCGGCGCAGTTCGGGTCCGGCCTCGACGAGCCGGCGCAGCGCGATGACGAGGGCGGTGGTCCGCGGTTCGGGGTGGTCGACGTCGATCCGTACGGACACGGTCTCCTCGACCGCGCGGGCGATCTGCCGGGCGGCGGCGAGCGCCTGGTCGGCGGTCTGGGCTCCGACGCCCGGTATCTGCCGCAGCTCGTACCGGCTCGCGTCGAACACGGCGCGCACCGATCCGAGCCCCGCCGCCTCAAGGGCCCCGAGCCTGAGCCGCCCCTCGGTGACGTCCTTCAGGCGCGAGACCGGGATGCCCTCAAGCTCCTGGGCGACCAGCTCGGCGAGGACCGGCGCGAGGGCCGTACGCACCTGACCGACGGCCCGGGCGTGATCGTCGAGCACTCCTCGCGCGAGCCCGCGCAGCCGCTCGCCCCGCCCGACGACCGTACGGGTCTTCCGCCCCACCGGTACGGGGCTGTCGACCGCCCCCTCACCCTCCGCCATGACGCCCCTCGTGTGCCGTACGCCGCGATGAGCGGACATCCTTCCACGGGGGACCGACAGCCGGGCCGGACGACGGGCGGGCCGATCACCCGCCCGGTCCGCCGAGGCACCTCGGCTATGCGCGGGCCTCGCGAGGACGGCGGAACACGAACGCCGAGGCCACCCCGCCGATGAGGCCGAAGAGATGCCCCTGCCAGCTGACTCCGGCCGTCGTCGGCAGTACGCCCCACAGGATCGAGCCGTAGACCGCGCCGACGACGAGCCCTGTGACCACGTCACCGATCCGGCGGTCCACGAAGCCGCGGACCAGCAGATAGCCGAAGAGACCGAAGACGACGCCCGACGCGCCCGCGGTTATGGAGTGTTCGGACGCGGTGAGCCAGACGCCCAGGCCGCTGACGAGGATCGTCACGGTGACGACGGCGAGGAAGCGGCGGATCCCGGACAGCGCGGCCAGGAAGCCGAGGAGCAGCAACGGCACACTGTTCGCGGCGAGATGGTCCCAGCCGAAGTGCACGAAGGCGGCGGGCACGATGTCCCGCAGCTCGCCGAACTCGCGCGGCGTGATGCCGAACGTGTCCAGGGCGTGGCCGGTCGCCACGTCGACGGCTTCGAGCACCCAGAGCAGGGCGACCCAGCCGCCCACCAGCAGGGCCGCGTTCTTGACCCGCTCACCGCGCGATGCCGGAGCGGGAACTGCCACGCCGTACGGCCCGTACGCCATGAGAACCTCCTGGCTTTCCTCGTGTACTCCTCAACGCACGGAAGGCTCCGCCCGGTTCCCACCCATGGCCGGGCGAAGCGGAATCACGGTGACCACTCTCGGTCTCGTACTTTTTACGCATTGTGAGCGGGCGCCCATGGCCCTCACTGTGATCTGCCATGGACAACGGATCACAGGCCCGGGAGACGCGCCTGGTCGAGCTGGTCGTGCCCGGTATCGGTCCGGTGGACCGCACGGAGGCGCTGGAGCCACCGGTCGTCCACCGGATCAGCGGGGACGAGGCCGCCGGCTGGTACGGAGCGGTGGAGGAGGACGACGCCAGGCCCCTCGTCGAACGGCAGGTGTACGACTGGAACCGGCTCACGATCGGCGGCGCGGGCCGGGCGATGTGGCTGCTCCTGCTGCCCTTTCTGCTGATCAACCTGGTGACGTGGATGCAGCCCCGGCTGCCGCGGCACAGCAGGGTGTCGGGCTGGCTGTACGACTTCGGGGCCCGGCTGCTCGGACTGTCGCTGACGGTGATGCTGGTGGGCGTGTTCGGGCAGGCCGCCATGGACCAGGTCGTGTGGCAGTGCGGGGCGCCCGCGCACTCCGCCTGCGGTGCGGAGAACCCGTTGGTCGGGGCGGCACGGGACGTGGGCACGGGAATCGGGCTGACGCTCGCGGCCGTGGTGCCGCTGCTCGTCGGAGCGGTGATGGCGTTCAGCGCGCGGGACGCCAAGAAGGAGTACCGGCCGGTCCTGAAGACCGTGGAGGGCGAGGAGTACCGGCGCCTGGACCGGGAGGACAAGCGGCAGGCCCGGGAGACCGGCAAGGTGCGGCGGCCGCTGGAGGTGCGCGGCTTCTGGGAGTACAACTGGCGGGCCGAGGGCCTCACTTCACAGCATCGGTGTGCGGGACTGCTCACTGTCGCGATGCTGGTGATCGTGCCGGGGCTCCAGTACGACCTGCGCCGGGACGGCACGGTCGTCGGGCTGGTGCTGTTCGTGCTGATTCTGGTGCTGGCGGCGCTGATGGTCGCCGACGGGCCCTGGTTCAGAAGTGTGGCCTGGTCGAGGCGGTGGCTGCCCAATCACCGGCGCACCACCCTCGGCGTGTGTCTCGGCGTGACGGTCTCCGCCATGCTCTACTGCGCGCTCCCCGAGCGGAACTGGCGCGCGGCGCGCGGAAGTTCCCGGATGCTGCCGGGAATGGGCGAGGAGGCCAACGACGTCGTGATCGCCCAGGGCGTCGGCGTGCTGTTGATGGTCGTCGCCTGTCTGGTGATGTGCCTCAGGGACCGCGACCGTGCCGGACGGACGTCCCTGTACGGGCTGTTGGGGCCCGTGGTCGCGGTGATGGCGTGCTTCATCGGGTGGCTCTATACGGCGGCGTTCTCCCTGTGGGTACAGGGCTGGCTCACCCCGGACGGCGATCCGTACGCCACCGAACTCCCGAGGGCGGTGCGGGTGATCGCCGCGGCCTTCCCGCTGGTGGTGGTGCTGGGCGGGCTCGCGGCCGGGGCCAACGCCCTGTGGAAACTGTGGAAGCGCAGGCCGGCGGCCGCGGCACATCCGGCGGAGGAGAAGGAGGACAGGAGGCACCGCAGCGAGATCAACTGGGCCCGGAACGTGGGAGAGGACGGCCTGAACTGGTACGACCAGGGCCTCGCCGCGCTGGCCTCCCTCATCGTGGCCCTGGTCCTCACCCTGTACCTGGCGAACTGGGTGGGCGACGGTTCCCTGACGACGAGCGTCCGCCGGACCACGAACGACACGGTCAAGCAGCTCACCACCCTCGGCGCCCTCGCCCTGATCGCCCTCGTGGCGGTCGCCGTGCTCGCCGTACGGGCCGTCGCGCTCCGCCCCGAGATGCGCAGGAACACGGGCATCGCCTGGGCCTTCGGCGTGTTCTGGCCGCGCGCCGCGCACCCTTTCGCCCCGGCGGCCTGGACCGTACGGACCGTGCCCGAACTCGTGCACCGCATCGAGCATCTGCTCGACTCCGACAGCCGTACGCGGATACTGCTGCACGCGCAGTCCATGGGGTCGGTGATCGCCGTGGCCGCGCTGTGGCAGATTCCGCCCGAACTGCGTCCACGGATCGGCCTGTTGACCACGGGAAGCCCGATCGGCGCCGTGTTCGCACGCCACTACCCCGGCTATGTCACGGCCGAGTCCCTCGACGCCCTGGTCCACAACGAGGACGACGGCGACGGCGAGGACGACGGCGCCCCGGACAGGACTCGCCTGCTCAGGACATGGGTCAACATCCACCGCGAGACCGACGTACTGGCCGGCCCGACCCATGTCGGCGGCGTGGACCGGGAGTGGAAGGACGGGGTGGCGCCGATGGACCCCGACACCGGGCGGTCGCATGCCCGCACCCGCGCCCAGCCCGTCTTCTGGCCCCTGGAGCGGCACAACGGATACCGCCGGGACCCCAGGATCGCGGCGGTCCGCAGAGCCATCCTCGACACCCTCGCCGAGCCGGCCCCTCCCCCGTCCACTCCCCCGACGCCACCTGCTCCACGCCGGCCCACGCCCTCACCCGCGCCCTCACCCTGACCGGCACCCGCGCCGGCGCGAAGGGGGCCGCCCCCTGACCGGACCGGCCCCGTTTGAGGCCCGCGGGGCCCCGTGCCGAGGCCGCCGCCCCGGAATCCCGGGTGGCGCCGAACGAGTGGACTCGCCGGAACGATTACCGGACCGGGGACCTCCGCCAGGGGTCCGGATGGTGACGTTGCCGTCCGAGCCACTGACCTGGAAGAGACGCCCCCACATGCGACGTACCCCCTCCCGCCGGCTGTTCACCGCGGCGCTCCTCGTGGCGTCGGTGCTGGCGCCGATGACAGCGATTCCGGCCACGGCGGTCAACGCTGCGGGCGTCGACCGGCACGGCGGCGGCCCGTACGACGGCAACCGGCACTGCGGCGCCCCGCACGGCGCCGGCCCGCACGGTGTCAACGGGCGCGGCGGCGACCGGCACGACAAGGACGAGTGCCCGTCGAACGGTCTCGGTCCCAAGCTGACCGCCCGGCTGGACAAGGCCATCGCGGACGTCCGCCGGAAGGCCGACATCCCCGGTGTCATCGTCGGACTGTGGATGCCGGGCAAGGGAAGCTACGTACGCGCGACCGGGGTCGCCGACACCGCCACCGGCCGGCCGATGACCACCGACCCGTACATGCGGATCGGCAGCGAGACCAAGACCTTCACGGTCACCGCGCTGCTCCAGCTCGTCGACGACGGACGGATCCGCCTGGACGACCCGATCTCCAAGTACATCCATGGAGTGCCGGGCGGGAAGCGGATCACGCTGCGTCATCTCGCCGAGATGCGCAGCGGCCTGTTCCCGTACAGCGCCGACGCGGATTTCGAGCGCGATCTGCTGAGCGACCCGGGCCGCTCGTTCACCCCGCGGGAGGTGCTCGCGTACGGCTTCAAGCACAAGAACACCTTCAAGCCGGGGAAGCAGTTCCAGTACTCCAACAGCAACCTCGTCCTCCTCGGCCTGGTGATCGAGAAGGTCAGCGGTCACAACCTCGTCGACTTCATCGACAAGCGGGTGCTCCGCCCGGCCCGACTGCGCGACACGCTGTTCCCCCTGGACGCCGAGTTCCCCGAGCCGCACCCGCGCGGCTACACCAACCAGACGCTGAGCGGCGAGGTCGAGGACTCCACGGACTGGAACCCCAGCTGGGGCTGGGCGGCCGGGGCGATGATCTCGAACCTGCACGACCTGCGCCGCTGGGCCAAGATCGTCGCCACCGGGACGCTGCTCAGCCCGCAGACCCAGAAGGAGCGGCTCAAGACCCTGCCGACCGGTTTCCCCGGCACGAACTACGGCCTCGGCATCTTCGAGTCCGACGGCTGGATCGGCCACAACGGCTCCATCCCCGGATACGAGAGCGTGACCGTCTACCTGCCGTCGAAGAAGGCCACCCTGGTGGTCCTCCTCAACACGGACATCTCCTACGAGGGCAAGGAGCCGTCCTCGGTCCTCGCCCAGAAGATCACCGAAATCGTGACCCCGAAGAACATCTACGACCGCCCGGTCCCGCCGCGCTAGCACTCCACGTCAGTACGGCACGTCAGCACTGCACGTCATTACTGCACACCCGTACTCCACGCCCGTACGAGGTCCTCGGGCCCCCAGTGCGCGGTGAGCGGCAGGCCATCGGACACCCCACAGCGGGAGACCGCGACCAGTGGGGTGTCCGTCGTGGTTCCGGGGACGGCGAGCATGTCGCGTACCAGGGGTCGTAGTCATGGCGGCCGAAGGGCTGCGTCTCCAGCCACTTCACCGACCCGACGAAGTGCACCTGCCGGGCCACCGGCGCGCGGTCCGCCCCGACGAGATCGATCTCGGGGTTGTTCTGGCGGTTCCACCAACCGCCGATGGCCTCGGTCCCGGGCCACTCGTCGTTGGGCATCAGACGCAGCAGGGACTCGCGGACGAGCGGCTCGACCGCCCGCCCGCGCCAAGTGGTCCAGGACCGCTCGATGCGTTCGAGCGCCAGGTCGCCTCGGCCGCGCTCGATGAGCGGGATCGCGCGTGCCAGGAAGGCCGGCCAGAACCGTAGATACGGGTCGGCGATCCGGTAGCGCTTGTTCTTGCTGTCCGACTTGGCGGACAGGGGGAGGTCGGCGGCCAGGGCCCGCTCGGCCTGCAGCGTGGCCAGCAGCGGGGAGAGCGTGCCGGACGGCAGTGCGCCGGCGCCGCCGGCCTGGGCCGCGATGGCGCTGAACGTACGCTCACCGCTGCCGACCGCTTCCAGTACGGCCCGCGAGTGCGAGGCCTCGGGAAACTCACCCAGCAGGGACAGCTCGCCGGCCACCAGCAGGGGCGAGAGCGGATTGGCGACCGAGGCCCGCAGAAAGTCCGTACGTCCCATACCCGGCCGCCACGACTGCACGATCTCGGGGAACCCGCCGGTGATCAACTGGGCGTCGACGGCCCCGGCCGCGTCGAGCTCGGTCATGGCCCGCACATCGGCGAGGTTCAGCGGCTGGACGGTCATCCTCGCCGCCCGCCCGAAGAACGGTCGCCCGTACGACTGCAACGCCTCCATCACCGACGTGTCGCTGCCGACCAGCACCAGAAGCACGGGCTTGGCGGACAGGTGCCGGTCCCAGACGGTCTGAAGCGCACCCTCGAACTCCTGATCCTGCTCGACCAGCCAGGGCACCTCGTCGATCACCGCGATGCTGGGCGAGTCGTCGGGCACCGCGACCGCCAGCGAACGCAGGGCCTGGTTCCAGTCCTGCGCCTGAAGCCCGGCGACCAGCTCCGCCCCCGGCAGCAACGACTGCGCGAGGGTCGCGGCGAAGTCCGCACGCTCCGTCACAGGGTTACGCCCCCGGGTCGCCTGAAACACCACATACGGCGCCGCCGACCGATCACAAGAGCCGGGCCCCGTCTGAGCTGGGAGTTCGCCGGGCCCTCAACGTGGAGCCGCCTCAACCGCTCACTTGTTGAAGTGGAACGCCACCACTCACAGCGGCCAGGCGGTCAGCAAATCGCCGGGGCCGTAGGTGGCATCGAGGCCCGGGCAGTCGACGCCGCTGCGCGAGACCGCCACGACCGGAACGGGTTCGTCGGTGAGCGCGGCCCGGTGTCGATGGAGGGCGGCCAAGTCGTGCCGGTCGAAGGGCGACTGCTCCAGCCACTTGATGGAGCCGACGAAGAGCAGTTCCTTGGCAATGGGTGCGCGATCCGCCCCGACGACATCGATCTCGACGTCGTTGGTACGGGTCCAGTAGCCACCCACTGCAGGGGCCGCAGGCAGCGTCTCATCGGGCAATATCCGCGCCAGGGCCTCGCGGACAAGGGGCTCGACGGCTCGGCCGCGCCAGCTGGTCCAGTTCTCCCGAATGCGCGCCAAGGTCAGGTCGCCCCGCCCACGCTCGATCTCCTCCATGGACGGGCCGAGCAGGTGCAGCCAAAACCGCAGGTAGGGATCTGTCACTCGGTAGCGGCGATCCTTCGACGGACGCAGCGATACAGGCAGCTCCCCAGCGACGATCCGTTTGCCTGCAAGCAGCTCCAGAGCTCGTTGCAGTGGCGTGGCCCCGATCCCGCCGGCTGCCCGGGCGATGCTGGTGAAGGTCCGCTCACCGCTGCCGATGGCCGCCAGCACCGTACGCGCCTGAGCCTGCGGAGGGAATTCGGCAGCCAGCGAGCGCTCGGCCGACACCAGCAGGGCCGAGACCGGATCACTCAGCGCCTCGCCGAGGAAGTCCCACAACCCTGCGCCTCGCGGCCACTCCGCACAGATCAGCGGCAGCCCGCCGGTGACCAGCGCGGCGTCGAAGGCTTCCGCCGGTTCCAACCCGAGCATGTGCCCCACCTCGGCGGGGTTCAGCGGCCCGAGCACCATCTCCCGGCCGCGCTGATGGAACGGGCGTCCGTAGCTGTTCAGGGCCTCCATCATCGACAGATCGGAACCAATGAGGACCAGCAGCACCGGCTTGGTCTCCAGCACCCGATCCCAGGCCCGTTGCAGCATCCCCTCAAAGGCGCCATCGGCATCCATCAAGCACGGCACCTCATCGATGACCAGCACGCTCACCCGGTCGGCAGGCAGCGCCGCGGCCAGCACATCGAACGCGGCGTCCCAGCTCTCCGGCCGCGCGGCAGCCACCAGCCCCGCCAGCGGAAGCGTCGATGCCCGGGCGTCCCGGGCCAGCCGTGCCAGATCATCCCTGGGGGATGCACCGGTCGCCGCATAGAACAAGAAGGGCGCTCCGGAGCGCTCCGCAAACCGCTCGACCAGTCGCGACTTGCCCACCCGCCGCCGCCCACGCAACATCACGCACCGACCGGGCCGCTCCCCGCCGGCCCCTGCCGCCACCTTCTGCAGCTCTCGCTCCAGCGTCGCCAGCTCCTGCCGACGCCCCACAAACTCCACCACGCCTGCCGACCTCCGCACACGAGACTAACAATAACGTTAGTAACGTCAATGTTAGCATCATTGCCACGCAAGGTAACGACTCAACCACCCGCCAAGCGGGACGCAGGCCCGTACAGCCGCCGAGCGGCCGTCCGGCATCCCGGCGCCATCCTGCGGGGACAACGCCCGCGAGGTACCAGGACGCTCACCGGCCAGGGGAAGCTCGGCATGCAAGATCAGACACTTCCCAGCCCTTCCGCTACCTTCCGGGAAACCAGCGGGCGGCACATCGTCAGTGGGGACGCGACGTGATGGCAGCGTGGTGAGCAGAAGCTCTTCGCTCAACCGTCGTTTGCCCGAGCCAGAGGCCGTGTACTGGAGGGTCACGAGCCGCTTGCTTATGTACCAGGCGCGGATCCCCAGCAGCCGCCTGCCCTCGGGGCTTGGTGTCATCCGATCAGCCTTGTACAGCAGCCAGTTGGCGGTGAGCTCTGGATCGTGGTCGTACGAGAGGATCCAGCGGAATCGGCAGGCAGTGCGCAGGTGACGCGCAAGGCGGTAGTGAGCCAGGCCCTCCTCCCAGGCCTGCCCCACGATCCCCTCGGAGCTTGCGGCGTAGCCTCCGGCCGGGTCGAAAGACAGGGCGTACAGGCGTGGAGGCTTGGCCAGGTACGGCGGGTCAAGGCAGGCAACAACGCGGTCAGGCAGCAGCATCGGGTACCACTCGGCGACGTCCTGCAGCGTGGCGGACCAGTCTTTGCACCAGACATCGGCGATGTGACCGTCATCGTAGAGTCGGCCGACATACCGAAGCCGCTGGGCAAGGCTCTCCTTGTTTAAGCGGCAGTCGATGCGGTAGCGGCCGCTCTGCGTCCGAACGCCGATGGGGCCGGCACGGCCGTGCGGAATGCCTGAGAAGGTTGTCCGGTTGAGGAAAAGACACTTCACTGCCGCTTCCTCGCGTGTCAATTGCGCGGTGGGCTGTTGACGCCAGTACTCCCAGCGATCCAGAGTCACCGGCTCGCCGTACATCCGGTCGATGAGCCATTCGGTGTCGGCGGCGGCCGTCTGCCAGAACGCTGCGACCAGGGGGTCGGCATCGGCGAGCAGGACACGGGTGACGCTGCCGGCGCCGACCAGACGCAGCGCGGTGGAGGCTCCGCCGGCGAAGGGCTCGACCAGTAGCTCTGGACGTCCCAGGCTGTTACTCGCCTCGTCGACGAGGGCCTTGATGTGGCGTCCCAGCCCGGATTTCGCACCTGGATAGCGCAGCGGGGACTGGTAGCGGGCAGCAGCCAAGGGGTGCGTGGGGGCTTCAGTGATCTCCACGAGACGTCGGGGCGGAGCGGGGGCGGCCTCTGCGGTCATGGCGGCCGGTCGCATCAGCGCCGGAGTCAGCCGCTGATCGTGCGACGGCGAGGGCATCATGATTCGTGGGTTCGAGGTCGCACGCGCTCAGCTGTGGCCGAGACGTTGATGCCGAGCTTGCGACGTGCGACCAGGCGAAGCACATCGGTGCCGACCCCGATCGGATAGGCCGCGGTGCCGTGGGCCAGGGCAACGGGAACAAGGCCGTCCCGGAACAGGGACGAGCCGGTGCGGTCGATGACGTCGAGAACGACAGGCAAGGTGGGATAGGAAACCGGCAGAGGCTGTCCACCATGGTCGTCGTACGGTTCGCCCTCGGGCGGCGGCAGAGTGACGACGAGGCGCGTCCGTCCACACTCCGGTAGATGAACTTGCGCCCCCAGTAGGTTTCGGCGCCATAGGCGCGAGGGTTGTCCGCCTGGGTCACAACCGAGATGACCTTCTCGTCCACGGTCAGCAGATCCCCTGGCGTGAGCACATCGTGGCGGGCCAGGGCACGGGCGTAGTCAGCCATGGGACCGGTCTTCTCGACGCCGCAGACGTACGGGCCTCCGTGCGGCGACGTGGCAGTCATCGCCTGGAAATACGCCAGTGCGCGGGCGCGCAGCTTCGCGGACGGCCCGTACATGGCGAGCGGACCATCGAGGATGAACAGGGTAGTGGGCAGGAGATCGGCGCGTGCCTGGTCCCACGGCAAGGTCGACAGGCCGACCAGGACGAGGAGTTCCACGGTCTGCATCAGGCGGCCGAGGGCAGCCTGGTTGTTTCCTTCTTCGAGCACCTCGTCGTGCAGGCGGAGGACGTCGGTCGGGTAGAGGCGCATGCCGCACTCAGGGCAGGCGGTGCCGCGGCGGCCCACAGAGATCCTGCGCGAAGGGCAGCTGCTGCGGGGGCAGTTGACCGGGACTGACGATGCTGGATGCGCCGGGGTTCCATGGAGCAGAAAGAGGAGGTCGAGCAGGCTCTGGTCGAGTCGGTTGACCTCGACACGCTTCGCAGCGAAGAGCCGGTCGACTGCCTCGCGCCAGGACTGCTGGATCGAGATTCCCTCGCGGGTGTACGCGCCGGCAGTCGGCAGGTCGAGGGAGACCAGAGCGGTATTCACTGCCTCGTGCAGCGCCACAGGATCGACAAAGCGTTCACGGCGCTGAGCTTCGACAGCATCGAGATCAACGTAAGCGGCTGCCGCTTGTATGTATCCGTACCTCACCGAGGGCAGTCCGTCGCGCACCGGGACGGCCATCTGCGAGCCGTCGATGGCGATGACCGAGGACAGGTGCTCCGCTCCTTCAGAACGTGCGATGTGCTTGCGCGGGACGACACGCGAGGCGAGCCAATCGACGTCGCGGATGTGCTCTGCCGGTACATGAAAGACGGCACGGTCGGCTGCGGCTCGCAGAGCCGTCGGCGGAAGAGCGGCAACATAGCGGCGGATCGCCGGTTACCGAAACCGGTGATCGGCCGAATACTTGTAGCTCCACCGCCACTCACTGACCAACCGCCGAAAAGCAGAAAGCGAACCAGGGGAAATCACACCGCCACAAGCCGGACCCGCTCGCCGCAGAGCTTGGCCATGTCGTCGATATCAGAAGTCAGCATGACCACGGGTCGGTGCTGTCGCAGCGCGGCCTCGGCGACCGCCGCATCGATCGCGTATTTATGCCCGTGCAACCCGGCATTCATCAGCAACTTCGAGGCCGCCCTCGCCTCCTCGTCGCCCACCGGGACGACCCGCAGCCCGGACAGCACCCAGTTCAGGCGGGACTTGTTCGTACGGGCATGGACGGCCTCGATAATGGTGAGCGCACTGATCGCAACCTCCATGCCGCGCGAGCGCGCCTCAGCGATCAGAGCCACCACCTGCTCGTCGTCGCCGAGCAGCTTCGAGAGTCCCTCGCTGTCGAGGACCAGCGTCCCCTCGCGACTCAGCCTGCGGCGGGCCACTCGGCCTCCTCGGCGAACACCTCGTCGAAGACCTGCCGCGCCCGCTGACGGGCCGGCTCGGAGACCGGCCCCTTGCGGCTCTCGTAGTCCGCAAGGTACTCGTCCAGAACCTGCCCGCGCAGCTCACGCTCGACCGCCTCGGCGATGAACGCGGAGAACTCCCGCTTGCCCACCCGCGCCCGGATTGCCTCCGCGGTCCCCTCCGGCAGCGACAGGCTCACCCGCGTCGCCGGGCCTTCCCCGATGCTGTACGTCGTCTCACCCATACCCCGAGTGTGTCAAACGAGTAGGAAAAGTGCCACGCCCGAATCCTCGTGGCATCCCAGGCTCGTGAAGAAGACGTGTGGATGAAACCTCTCCCGCCCACCCTGCGCACCCTGCGCACCGAACAGATCTGCCCAAGACCCAGCACGGGCTTCTCATCCCATCCCAACACGATCCCAGCACGGTACGGATGACCAGGGATGACGACAGGTGACGAGGGGTCAGCCATCCCAGCACGGGAAAAAACCAAGGGCCCGACCCCGAAGAGTCGGACCCTCTCTGACCTGCATGTTCGCCAGATCAGCGACGTGGTGATAGGCCTGCCGCTACACGTTGAACCTGAACTCCACCACAAGCCGCTCACCTGCGGAAATGCGCCCACATCCCAGCACCGTAGCGCGGGACTGGGGCCGAAAAATTCAAATGCTCGCACGAGGCTACCCCGGAGGTGCGGACACCGTCGTCAAGGACAGAGTTTGCTGCTGCCCATCGTCCACCCGGGCAAGGGCCCCGTGAGGTACGGCGAGCTGACCTCCACGACGAGCGCCTCGCCCAGCGGGAGGCCGTCGCGGCGATCATCGGGAACACGTCCGCAGCAGCCCGACGGGAGCCATCGCCGACCAATCTCAGTGACTCTCGTGTCGGGTGGGCTCTGTGGCCGACGGCTGTGTAGCTGCCCAACTGGCGAGGAGCTTGAGTCGGTCTTCGGGAGAGGTGCCGGGCTCGGCGGTGCGCGACGAAGGCGAGGACCCTGCCCAGGCCCTTGCGAATGAACTCGCCCGTCATGCGGGAGTTCTCACCGCCGCGGTCCAACAGCACCGGCCCCGGTCGTGCATCTTCCGGCACCACGGAAGCGGTACTAGCGTCGTCGGGGCACCGGCCCACCGCACCGTTCCATGGGGGACGCCATGCTCCAGACACGGGAACTCCTCGGCAGCGTCACCACCGCAAGCCCCCTCGGCGACGAAGTCCTCGCCCGGGCCGTGGACGTGCTCGGCGACTGCGAGGAGGCCACCACCGCATGCGCGGCGGGCATGCTCGCCGAGAAGGACGCCGACGAACTGCGCGCCGCGATCAGCCAGGACCTGGACTGCGCCGGCGTCACCATGGCGACCCGTCGGGTGCTCACCCGCGGCAGCAGCCACGACGCCGCGCTCCTGACCGCACAGGTCGAGGCGTGTCTGGTCGCCTGCCGTCGCAGCCACGACATGTGCTCACAGCACGCTGACCACCACGAGCACTGCCGCATCTGCGCGAACGCGACCGAACGTGCCGCCGACGCCTGCAGGGAGATACTCGCCGCCGTACGGTCATGACTCCCGGTCGGCCTGCAGGGGGTGTTCCATCGCGTACCCCGCCCACTCCATGAGTCGTCCGGCAGTCGCGGCCAGTTCCCGCCAACTGGCATGGTTCTTCTCATGTGTTGGGCCAGTTTCACGATAGTCCAGCCCCGGGCATCGTTGACGTACCGGACCGTCCGGCGCGGCGGAAGTGACGAGGTGGCACAGATGGCTGACGTGAGCCCGGAACCGATCGCGACCTTCTGCGGGGAGTGCGACTGCGGTTGTCCCCAGCTCTTCCTGGAGCCTGGTGCGCCCGAGGACAAGCGGGTGCGCATCACCGACGACTTCGGGCAGCAGGTGCAGATGAGCGAGGAGCAGTTCGCAGACCTCGTCGCCCAGGCCAAGGCCGGCGCCCTGGACCGGCTGACCGTCGCAGCGGTCTGAGGCCGGTACGGCGCCCGTGAACGACGACACCCTGACACTCGGCGTCCTCCTCTTCGAGGACGCCGAGGAACTCGACGTCGCCGGTCCCTGGGAGGTTCTGGGGTTCTGGGCCGCCCACATCGCGTCCCGTCCGGTCCGGCTCCTGACCGTCGGGCCCCGGAAGGGAGTGGTGCGGTGCGCCAAGGGACTCGGCCTCGTCGCGGACCATGACCTGACCTCGGCACCGCCGCTCGATCTGCTGATCCATCCCGGAGGGGACGGCACCCGCGCCCTGGTGAAGGACGAATCGCACCTGTCCCGCCTGCGGGAACTGCACCGGCAGGGAACCGTCCTGGCGAGCGTGTGCACAGGGTCGCTGGTCCTCGCGGCGGCCGGACTGCTGGCGGGCCGAGCGGCCACCACCC
Source organism: Streptomyces sp. ActVer (assembly GCF_027270795.1). Taxonomy (NCBI): domain Bacteria; kingdom Bacillati; phylum Actinomycetota; class Actinomycetes; order Kitasatosporales; family Streptomycetaceae; genus Streptomyces; species Streptomyces sp. ActVer. The sequence goes on along the minus strand of NZ_JAPWHT010000020.1, from coordinate 26,963 downwards.
ACCGGGGCTACCTCGACAAGCTCGCGAAGATCGACGGCTCAATCGATGTACGCGCCGAGGAGCGGTACGTCGACGACGGCGACATCGTCACCTCCGCCGGTGTGTCGGCCGGGATCGACATGGCGCTGCACCTGGTCTGCCGACTCGACGGGATCGAGGCGAGCGAGCAGACCCGGCAGGGAATCCAGTACGAAGCGCCCGGAACCCGCTGAGCCCGAGCCACCCGGCTGGTGATGGTGTGTCACCGGTCGGCGGGCTCGGCCTCCCGGTCGGCAGCGAGTGGCTGGGCCGCGTATGTGATGCGGACGATGCCGTCGGCATGCCGCTCCGTACCGCCCCGTACGCCGAAGACATCGTGCAGGAGGTCCGGTGTCAGGACCTCCAGTACGGGTCCTGCCGCGACCACCGCGCCCTCGTGGAGCACGACGAGGTGGTCGCAGAGCCGGGCGGCGAGGTCGAGGTCGTGCAGGACCGCCAGGGTGGTGATCCCGGTGCTGCGGATCAGGTCCAGGAGCTCGAACCGGGCACGGATGTCCAGGTGGTTGGTGACTTCGTCCAGGACCAGGAGCTGCGGCCGCTGGGCGAGGGCGCGGGCCAGCAGGACGCGTTGGCGTTCGCCGCCGGACAGGGTGGCGTAATCCCGGTCCGTGAAAGGTGCGACGCCGCAGCGGTCGACTGCTTCCGCCACGGCCTGGTGGTCCTCGGCGCCGTCCCGGCCCATCAGCCCGTGGTGGGGCGTGCGTCCCAGAGCGACGATCTCGGTCACGGTCAGGCCGGTGGTGGTGCCGGCGTCCTGGAGGACGGCCGCGGTGCGGCGGGCGGCGGTGCGCGGGGACAGCTCCCACACGTCGTCGTCTCCCACCCTGACCACGCCGCCGGCCGGGCGCAGAGAGCGGTAGACCGTGCGGAGCAGGGTGGACTTGCCGCTGCCGTTGGGGCCCACGAGCCCGACGATGTCCCCCTTGGTGGCCTCCAGGTTCACAGCGCGGAGGATCGGCGTGTGGTCCAGGGTGACGTGGAGCTGGTCGACGGTCAGTTTCATACGGTGTCCGGCCCTCGTCGCGGCTTCAGCGGCTTCATACGGTGTCCAGGCCCTTGTTGCGGCGTAGCAGCCACAGGAAGAAGGGGGCGCCGAGCAGGGCGGTGAGGATGCCCAGCGGCAGTTCGTTGGGGCGGTTGACGGTTCGGGAGAGCAGGTCGACGAGGACGAGGTAGATGGCGCCCAGGAGCGCGGTCAGGGGCAGCAGTCTGCGGTGGTCGGCGCCGGTGGTGAGGCGGACCAGGTGGGGGATCATCAGGCCGACGAAGCCGACGCCGCCTGCGACGGAGATGACGGTGCCGGTGAGCAGCGCGCTGATGACCAGCAGGACGGCCCGCAGCCGGTTGACGTCCACACCGAGCGCGGTGGCGGACTCGTCGCCGGCCAGCAGGGCGTTGAGCCGCCGTCCGAACAGGGTCAGCACGACGGTGCTCGCCAGGACCACCACGGTGACGGTGGGCAGTTGGTCCCACTGGGCACCGGCGACGCTGCCGAGCATCCAGAACATGACGGTCCGCAGTTCGGTGGGCGTCGCCAGCAGCTGAACGAAGCTGGTCATCGACAGCAGGACGTAGCCGACCGCGACGCCGGCCAGCACCAGCCGGGTCGGGGCCAGCCGGCCCCGTCTCTGGCCCAGCGCGAAGACCAGGGCCCCGGCCGCGAGGGCACCGACGAACGCCGCGCCGGACACACCGAGACCTGCCAGACCGCCGAGCGCGGCACCACCGAGTGTGATGACGAGCACGGCGCCCAGCGAGGCGCCGTAGGAGAAGCCGAGGACGATCGGGTCGGCGAGCGGGTTGGAGACCAGGGTCTGGAGCACCGCCCCGGCAACGGCCAGTCCCGCGCCCACCAGGGCGGCCAGGGCGACGCGGGGTGCCCGGAAGGTCCACACGATCTGGTCCAGCGCCGGGTCCTCGGTCGCTCCCCGGCCGGTGAGGTGGTGCAGGAGGATTCTCCACACGTCGGCCACCGGGATGTTGACCGCGCCGATGCTCACCGCCACCACCATGACGGCCACGAGGACGACCAGCAGCCCGAGGACTGCGAGCGGCACCCGCAGGCGGCCGGGGATCTGGTTCAGAACTTGTCGGGGTGCAGCATCTTGGCGATCTTCTCGACGGCCAGGTCGTTGCTCGGGCCGAGGTACATCGAGTCCGACACGGCCACGTACTTGTTGTTCTTCGCGGCCGGCCACTGGGGGAACTCCTTCAGCAGTTTCTTGGCGTAGGCCGCCGGGTTCGGGTCGTTGTAACCGATGACGACCAGCGCGTCGACGTCGGTGGCGGCCACCTTCTCCTTGCTCAGGTCGGCGAAGGAGGTCTTGGAGGCCGACTCGAAGGCGTTGCTGCCGCCGGCCTTGGCGAGGATGTCGTTGTAGATGCCCTTGGCGACGACCGAGCTGAAGTCGTTGCCTCCCATGGCCATGTTGGAGAACAGGACCATGACCTTCGGCTGCTTCTCGCCCTTCACCTTGGCGGAGACGTCGGCGATGTTCTTCTCCGAGGCGGTGATCAGCTTCTCGGCGCGGTCGCTGACGTTGAAGACCTTGCCCATGTCGCGCAGCAGCGTGTAGCTGTCGGCGATGGTCATCTTGGAGGTGTCCTGGTCGCAGCCCTGCGGGGAGACATAGGTGCCCGCACCCACGTCCTTGAGCTGCTCGCGGGTGGCGAAGCCGTTCTTCTCGTCGAAGCCGTAGGAGGTCGTGGACAGCACCAGGTCGGGGCGCAGCCCGATCATCGCCTCGCGCGGGATGTCGTAGGCGTCGTTGAGCTTGACGTCGCCGTTGGGCAGGGCCTTGATGGCCTTGGCGCGGCCGGTGACCTCCGACATCCCGTAGCTCTGCTGGTTGGCGACGATGCGGTCGCCGAGGCCCAGGGCGAGCAACGTGGAGACCTCGGCGACCGAAGCGCCGTTCATGGTGACCACGCGACTGGGCGCCTTGGCGAACTTCTCCGGCACTCCGCAGTTGTCGAGGGTCACCGGGTAGCCGGACTTCGCTGCTGCCGCTGACGCGTTGTCGCCGGTGTCGCCGGCCTTGTCGGTCGAGGAGTCGGCGCATGCCGCGGTGACCAGACAGAGGGCGCCGGCCAGGGCTATGGCGACCGGCCGTTTCTTCGACATGCTGGCTCCTTGCTGCGGGGTGCTCATGAGGCGACGGGTTCTGCTGCAGTAGTCGGGGGGTGGGGCCCGGAAGTTCCCGGCGAGATCCAACTACTTTGCGGGCATTGCCAGATGGCCCTGTTTTCCCGCCGGGGCGGGCAGCGTTCCAGTGGCGACGCAGTGGTCCAGGTAGCGGAAGACGAGGTCCCGGTCGACGGGCGGGCAGGTGATGCCGCTGCCGTGCAGTCCGGTCACGACGTTGTCGGTGCGGACGCGCCCCAGGCGTAGTTCGGGCCCGGTCGTCTCGTCGGTGTCCGTGTCCCAGGAGTCGAAGAAGGCGAGGGTGGTCGCCGCCGCTCCGGAGGTGCTTGGCGAGCGCGGCAGCTCGGCACGCCACTGGGCCAGCGGCATGCGGCGCAGCGGGTAGCCGTACTCCTCCAGCCAGTCGTAGACGTCGCTGAGCCGCACCGGCGTGGTGGCGTGGTTGAAGACTGTTGCGGTCGGCGGGCGTTGTCCCAGGCAGAGGTGGACGAGGGCCTGGGCGACGTGGTCGACCGGTGTCCAGGTCTCCTCCTCGAACAGGTCGGGGACGATGCCCGCGGGCACACCCGCGCGCAGCACGCTCCAGAGGAAGTCCCGCTCGTTCACGTAGCCGGTGGCGTGCGGGCCGACGATTCGTCCGAGGCGGTGCACAGTGACCGGCAGGCCCCGCTCGGCAGCCTGTTCCAGCAGGCGCTCGGCGGCCCACTTCGACTGCTGGTAGCCGTACCGCAGTCCGGTGTGGGGCGGGAGGAAAGCTTCCGGCACCTCAGGAGCAAGGCCGATCGGTGGGGCGACCGAGAGGGTCGAGACGAAGTGCAGAGGGGTCGGGCGCACGGCCGCCATGCGCAAGAGGTCCCTGGTGGACTCGGTGTTGGCGGCACGGAGGGTGGCGTACTCCCGCATGATGCTGACGGTCGCGCCGTTGTGGACGATCGCGCCGCAGGTGCGCGCGAGTTCGGCGAAGAGCGCCTCATCCAGGCCGAGGCGGGGGCGGGCGAGGTCCGCGGGAACCGCCGTGATGCGTTTTCGCGCCACGTCCGAGAGGTGGATCCGGTGAATTTCCAGGGACTGTTGGATGCGGGCAGCAGCCTCTGCGGCGCTCTGGGCCCTGACGGTGCAGACGACCTCCGCGTCGGTGCTCGTGAGGAGTTCGGCCAGCAGGTGCACGCCCACGAACCCGGTGGCGCCCGTCAGCAGGACCCTTTCCGCTGTGTCGGCCGCCCAGGGAGGACCGCTGCCGGGGTGGATGTCGGGATCGAGGACGGCGTCGGCAAGCAGGGCCGGCGGAAGGCCGGGACCGGCCGGTCCCGCCTGGACTTGGGCCTGAGCCTGCCCCTGCCCCTGCTGTTCCAGGAACCTCGCAAGGTCGGCGGGCGTCGGGTGCTGGAAGAGCCAGGCGACCTTCACGTCGCGGCGCAGTTCGACGCCCAGGCGGTTGGCCACCTGGATGACCTGGAGCGACTGGGCCCCCAGGTCGAACACGTCGTCCCGCGCGGAGACGGCTGCCACGGCGAGCACCTGTTGCCAGACGGCGGCGATGGCACGCTCCAGCGTGTTGTCGTGCGCCGCTGTCTCGGCACCGGGATCCGGCACCTGTGCGTCGGGGTCCGGCACCTGTGCGCCGGGGACCCGCACGTGTATGTCGGGGGCCATCACGGCCAGCGCGTTCCTGTCGATCTTTCCTGCGCTCGTCCGGGGCAGGCGGTCCAGGAACTCGACGGCCGACGGGATCATCGCGGCAGGCAGTGCCGCCCGGAGGTGGTCCCTGATCAGGGCCACGGCCGGGGCGGGCCCGTCCGGGACGACGTGCGCGACCAGGCGTCGCGTCCCGTCCGCCAGCACCTGTCCCACGACGGCGGCGTCGCGGACTCCGGGGTGGGCCAGGAGGGCGCTCTCGACCTCGGCGGGGTGCACGCGATGTCCGCTGATCTTGAACTCGGTGTCCGACCGGCCCAGGTAGCGCAGCTGCCCGTCGTCGCCGATCCGTACGAGGTCGCCGGTGCGGTAGGCGCGGGGCGCTTCGGGCAACACGTCGAGCGGGGCGAAGCGGGCGGCGTCCGGTGAGCGGTCTCCCCGGTAGCCGACGGCCAGGTTGTCGCCCAGGAGGTGGAGTTCGCCGTCCACGACCGCGGCGCGGGTGCCGGGAAGGGGCAGTCCGATGGGGACGTCTCCCGGGGCGAGGGAGGGGTCGTGGAGGTCGGCGACGGTGGCGACCACGGTGGCCTCGGTCGGGCCGTAGGTGTTCAGCAGCCGGACGGATGTGCCGACTGCCTTGCGCCAGCGGTCGACCCGCTCGGGGAGGGCCGCCTCGCCGCCGATGACGACGGTGCGCACCTCGGCGGGCAGGGCGGCGGCGGCGGTCGAGATCGCGTAGGACAGTTCGTGCCAGTAGGCCGTGGGCAGGTCGAGGAAGCTGATCCGCAGCCGTGCGCAGGCGTCCAGGAACCAGGGGACCGAGTCGGTCATGTCGTCGGTACGGACGACGAGCGTGGCGCCCGCGCACAGGGTGAGGAGGATTTCCTCGACGCTGGTGTCGAAGTGCAGGGCGGCGAACTGCATGACACGGTCCCCGTGGTGGAGGCCGTAGCGGTGTGTGGCCCCGGCGACGAAGTGCGCGAGGGCGCGGTGGCCGATCTCGACGCCCTTGGGGCGCCCCGTGGAGCCCGAGGTGTGGATGACGTAGGCGAGGTCGTCCGGTGCCGGTGTCGGTGGCGTCGGCCGCGCCGCCTCGGACGTGGGTTCCGGCCGGTCGAGTCGCAGAACGGACCGGTCCCCGAAGTCGTCGGCGTGGGCACTGGTCGTCAGGACGAGTGCGGGGCGGGCATCTTCCAATAGCTCCGCCCTGCGGGCCCGGGGCGCGGTCGGGTCAAGTGGGCAGTAGGCGGCACCGGAGAGCAGGACGCCGAGGATGGCGGTGATCGCGTCGATGCCTCGGGGCAGGGCGACGGCCACCAGGTCGCCACGGCCGATCCGACGGGCCGCCAGCCGGCGGGCGAGGTCACGTGCCGAGCCGAAGAGCTGCGCGTACGTGATGCTGCGTCCGTCGTGCTCGACGGCGACGGATCCGCCGCGCCGGGCGGCGTGGTCGGCGATCAGGCCGAGGACCGGGCGCACGGGGCCGGGCAGCGGTCCCCCGTCCAGGACGGGGACGGCCTCGCGCGCCCGCAGCTCACCGAGCGCCCGGTCGGGGGCGGCGACGGCCTCCCCGAGCAGGGCGAGCAGTCCCTCCTGGAGTGCGGTGACGTCCGCCTCGTCGTAGAGGTCGGGGTTGGCGTCCACGGCGATGCGCAGGCCCGCGCCCTCGGAGCGGTCGTAGACGTTGACGGACAGGTCGTCGACAGGGCCCGCGGAGACGTTGTGGACCGTACTGCGGTGTCCGGCGAACCGCAGGTCGTACTCGAAGGGCATGATGTTGACGCCCGGCCCGGACAGCCGGCGCTGGCCTCCGACGAGTCTGAGGTCGCGCCGCAGTTGTTCGTAGCGGTAGCGCTGGTGCGGCAGGCAGGCGCGCAGCTCGCGGGAGATCCTGGCCGCGAGGTCGCGCAGGCTGTCCGACGCGGTGACCGTCACGCGCAGGGGCAGGATGTTGCGCACCATGCAGGGAACCCGCAGCGACACCGAGCCGAGGCGCCCCATCGCCGGCAGGCTCAGGACGATCTCCGGAGCTCCGGTCGCGTGGTGCAGCTGGGCCGCGGTCACCGCCAGCAGGACCTCCGACCAGGTGATCCTGAGGTCGCGGGCGACGGCACGCAGGGTCTCCGTCTGTGCCGATCCGAGGTCCACCACCCGTCGGTGGAAGGTGCGCGCGGGCAGGGCCGTACGGCCGGCGGGTGTCGCCACGGGCGGCCGGTCCGCGAACCGGTCCGCCCAGTGGTCGCGGTCCTTGGCGAAACGGGCCGACTCCCGGTAGGCGCGTTCCTCGTCCCGCACCGAGGCCAGGGTGCCGAAGCCGCTGTCCGCCACCGGCGCGCCCGCCGTCAGGGCCGTGTAGACCTCGGCGACGCGGCGGGCGACCAGCGCCAGGCCGAAGCCGTCGAGGGCGATGTGGTGCACACGGTGGTACCAGAGGTACTGCTCCGGTGCGATCCGCAGCAGGGCATGGCCGAAGACGTGCCCGTGCGCGAGGTCGACAGGGCGGGCCATGTCCCGGTCCATCCAGGCCAGGGCCGCCGCGTGCGGGTCGGGCTCGGAGGTGAGGTCTGCCGTGTGCAGGTGCCAGGCCCCGGCAGGGGCATCCGTCTGCCAGGGCCGCCCCTGCTCGTCGACGACGAAGGCGACGTTGAGGGCTTCCGTTTCCGCGACCACACGGTGCAGGGCCGTGTCGAAGACGGCCGAGTCCACCGGTCCGTCGATGTGCACGTACTCGGCCGTGTTGTAGGCGGGGCTGTCCGGGTCGAGCTGCTGGCCGGTCCAGATGCCTTCCTGGGCGGCCAGCAACCGTCGCCGGTCGGCTATGTCTCCTGTGTCGTTCATGGCGTCGTCATGCGGTGACATGGTCCGCTCCCCCCTGACGTGCGGAGAGCAGCTGCCACCACTGGTCGAACGAGGTGCACTCGGCGAGCTCGATGAAGGACACGTCCAGGCCGGTCTCCCGCCACCGTTCGATGAGGGTGACGATGCGCAGGGAGTCCAGCCCCGCGTAGAGGGGGTTCTCTTCGAGGTCGACTTCGTCGGGCTGCTGGTACAGGAACTCCGCCAGGTCCGCGCGGAAGCCGTCCAGCGTGAGGGGAGCAGGCATGTCGTTCTCTCTCGGTAGCTCGTCGGCTCTCGGTGTCGCGTCGGCTCTCGGTAGCTCGTCGGCGGCGGTCAGTTGACCTTGCGTGCGGAGTCGCCCCAGAAGCGGTCGCGCAGTTCGCGGCGCAGGATCTTGCCGCTGGGGTTGCGCGGGACGCTGTCGATGAACTCGTAGCGGGCGGGCAGCTTGAAGCCGGCGAGCTGTGGGACGAGGAAGGTGTGCAGGTCCCGGGGGCTGGGCCGCTGCTCGGGTGCGGGGACGACGAAGGCGTGCACGTACTCGCCCCAACGCTCGTCGGGGGCGCCGACGACGACGGCCTCGGCGACTCCGGGGTGGCCCTCCAGGACGTTCTCGATCTCGGCCGGGTAGACGTTCTCGCCGGCGACGAGGATCGCGTCCTTGATGCGGTCGCGGATGAAGACGTAGCCGTCCTCGTCGACGAAACCGGCGTCCCCTGTGTGGATCCAGCCGTCGACGAGGGTCTCGGCGGTCCTGTCGGGCAGTCCCCAGTACTCGACCATGCGGGCGGGCGTGGCCAGGCAGACCTCGCCGACCGCGCCCGGCGGCAGTTCGCGTCCCTCGCCGTCGATCACCTTGCTGCGTACGCCCGGATAGGGGTGGCCCGCCGCCTGCATCAGGGAACCGCCGGGGACGTGTGCGGCAGGCGGCAGGCAGACCGCGGTGTTGCCGGTCTCGGTGAGGCCGTAGATCTGGGCGAACTCGCAGTCGAGGACGGCGAGGCTCTCCTCCAGCAGTGCCTCCGATATCGGGGAGCCGCCGTAGACCGTCTTGCGCAGAGTGGTGAAGTCCTTGGCGCCGACGCCGGGTTCGGTCAGCATCATGCGGAGCATGGCAGGCACGACGCAGGCGGTCGTGATGCCGAGATCGCGGATCAGGTCGACGGCCTGGCGGGCGGCGAAGGCGCGCATCGCGACGACGGTGGTTCCGGCGTTGAAGTTCTGCGTGGCCCACCACAGGCCACCGATGTGGAACCCGGGGATGCCGATCAGTGCGATGTCCCCGACCCGCCAGTCGATCCAGTCGAGACCCTCGCTCGCCAGGGCGTCACGGATCGCGAAGAAGCTGCGGTGGGCGAGCACGACGCCCTTGGGCAGTCCGGTGGTGCCACTGGTGTAGAGCTGCGCGACCGGGGTGTCGGGGGTGACGTCGTACGGCTTCGGGTCGGTTCCCGGGTGCGATGCCTTCCAGGCGGCGAAGGACTCGCCGAGCGCGACGTTCGTTTCGGGGGGCGCGGTCGGCATCTTCTCGACGATCGGCCCGAACTCGTCCTCCAGGAAGAGCAGTCGGGTGCCGGAGTCCTGCAGGATGTGGCTGACCTCGGGCGCGGTGAGCCGCCAGTTGACGGGCACCAGGACGGTGCCGCTCTTGGCACAGCCGAAGAGGATCTCGTAGTAGTGCTCGGACTCCTTGCCGAGGTACGCGACCCGGTCGCCCGGCGCGAGTCCGGCGGCCTCAAGGGCGTGTGCGATGCGGTTGCTCTCGCGGTGCAGTTGCCCGTACGTCAGCGTGCGGCCCTCGCAGAGAATCGCGGGGGTGGTGGGCTGGTGCTCCGCGTGGAAGCTCGCGGTCTGGACGAGTGTCTGGAGCTGCGGGTGGTGGAGCCGGTCCATGGTCGTGGATCTCCAGTCTCGTGTCAGGGGACGTTGACGAACGCCAGGGTCGCCTCGCCGTCGCAGCGGCCCGAGCCGGCGTCCCAGTAACGGAAGGCCGTATCGGCGTGCAGGAACGTGCTCCCGCCGGCCGGAGCACGCCGGGTGACGGACCGGAACTCCATCTCTCCGGAGAACACACGGGGATTGACCGGGCGTCGGAAATGCGATGAGAAGCGAGCGATGAGAATGTCCGGGAGCTGGTGCTTCCAGAAGTCTTCCAGCGTCCAGGATTCGAACCCCGTCCCCAGCCCTTCTTTCACGGACTTGGCAACGAGGTAATACATCATCTGGTTGTAGCAGATGTTCACCTCGACGGAATTCAGATGTCCGGTGTCATCGATGTAGCACGACTCGGGGATCTCGAACTCGCAGCGGGCGGAGGCGTGTCCGTCGGTTTCCGTCACAACGGCCGAACGCAGGTACTTGCAGTGGTCCTTGTACGGCATCAGCACTTGCGTCAGCAGGGCTTCGTCCGTCATGCCGCCCTGATCCCGTCGTGCAGCCTGCGTTCGTCGTGCACGGTGACGCGGTAGGAGACGGTCGGCTCCGGCGTGGTCGTGTGCCGGGCGCGGTGGATGAGGCTGCGGTTGTCCCAGACCAGCAGGTCACCCTGCTCGAAGCTCTGCAGGTGGATGTTGTCGTGCTCGAAGGACTCGTCGAGCTGGCCGGTGGCGTCGAACAGCCGCTTGAGCAGCTCGTCGTCGAGCGGTTCGCCGTTCTGGTCCTCGATGCCGACGGTGAAGCCCTCACTGATGTAGAGGACCGTCTCGCCGGTCATGGGGTGCGTGAACGTGGTCGGCTGGACGACAGCCGGGGTCTTCCGCTCGACCTCCTCGATGATCTCGGAGATGGGGCGGTAGACATCGTGGGGCCGGATCTTGAAGTACTTGCGGACGGAGTGCCGGCAGTACGTCCCGCCGATTTCCTTCTTGAGATCCTCGGGCAGCCTGTCGTACGCCCGGCCCATGTCGATGAAATATGTGCCCCGGTTCTTCTCCGGAATGACCTGGGGGTAGATCAGGGTGATTCCGAACGGGTCCGGCATGAACTGGTAGTCGGCGTGCCAGAACTTACCGGTCTTCGGGACACCTATCTGCTTTCCGTTCTCCGGCACATTGGAGGAGACGAATATCTCGGAAACCTCCGGGTGCTGGTACATCGGTTCGTAGTAGGTCTCCGGTCGGCCCAGCCGCTTGCCGAGTGCAAGGAACTCCTGGGGAGAGAGATCCTGGCCCTTCAGCACGGCGATCTTCTTCGTGTAGACGGTGCTCTTGAGGGCGTCGATGTCGGCGTCCGAGGCGGTGGCGTGGTCGAATCCCTCGACCGCCGCGCCGATCGCGGTGCCGGGCTGTTCCTTGATCTGCATGGGCTGCTGCCTTTCGATGAGTGGAGAACTCGAGGAATGGAACAGAGAGTGGAGAAGAGGAGTCAGACCGCCGCTTGTCGGGCGTCGACGAGTCCGGCGATGTCGCCGAGCGTGAGGTCGGGCTGGAGTTCGTCGTCGCCGACCTTCACACCGAGGTCGCGCTCGATGCGGATGCTGATCTCGACCGTCGTCAGCGAGTCGACGTCCAGTTCACCGAGGGTTGCCTCGGGACGGATCCGGTCCGCGGGAGCGTCATGCAGCCTCGCGAGGATGTCGGCCAACTGTTCGTAGGTGGTGCTCATGACGTCGTCCGTTCTCCTTGGCCGCAGGGGTCGTGGGGGTCGCAGGGGTCGTACGGATGGGCCGGCGCGGGCAGCGCGGGCCAGGTCAGGAGGCAGGAGCCCCACGTGAGGCCGCCTCCGAAGGCGGTGAGCAGAAGCCGGTCGCCCGGGCGGACCGCTTGACCGGCGACCGCGTCGGCGAGGGCGAGCGGGATGGACGCGGCGCCGGTGTTGCCGACGGACTCGACATGGGTCACGCAGCGCTCCCGGGGGAGACCGAGGTCGTCGGCCACCGAGTGCAGGATCCGCAGGTTGGCCTGGTGGGGTACGAAGTGGTCGACGTCGTCGATCTTCCAGCCGGCCCGGGACAGCGTGGCGCGCGCGGACTCGGCCATACGCGTCACCGCGTGGCGGTAGACCTCCTTGCCCCGCATGGCGAAGTGCCAGTCCTGGCGGCTGCGTTCGCCCGGTAGGGAGCGCTGACGGGAGCCGCCGGCCGCGACCATGATCAGGTCCTCCTGGGCGCCGTCGCTGCCGAGGTCGAAGTGGCCGACCGCGCCCGGCTCGTCGGGATGCCCGGCGCGCAGGACAACGGCTCCGGCGCCGTCGCCGAAGATGATCGCGTTGGCCCGGTCCAGCGGGTCCACGATCGTGGAGTAGGTGTCCGCCCCGATGAGCAGCACCCGTTCGGTCACGCCGGCCGCGATGAGACCGGCGGCCGAGGCGAGCCCGTAGACGAACCCGGTGCAGACGGCGCTGATGTCGAAGGCGGCAACTCCCGCCAGCCCGAGTCGCGCGGCGACCGCGGGCGCGGTGGCCGGGCAGGTGCGGTCGGGGGTCGTGGTGGCGACGACCACGGCGTCGACCCGGTCCGTCGCGGCGGAGGCGAGGGCCCGGCGGCCGGCTTCGACGGCCAGGTCGGACGTCGCCTGTCCGGGATCGACGACATGCCGTCGGCGGATCCCGGTCCGGGTGCGGATCCACGCGTCGTCGGTGTCGAGCCGTCGCGCGAGGTGCTCGTTGGTCACCACGCGGGACGGCACCCATCCGGCCAGCCCGCACAGGACGGCGGCCGGAGCGGCGGAAGGACCGGCGGCGGTAGGGGACATGGGGTTCTCCTGGCATGACGGAGGACGGCCGGGCAGCCCGGACACGGGAAGGGAGGTGAGACAGGGAAGGCGCGAAGGGAGGGCCTAGGGACCGCCGGTCCCGGTCGTCCTGCGCCGGACGAGCAGTGCGAGTGCGCCGCACCCGATGCCGCCCGCGATCACGAAGACGGCGGTACGGATGCCGCCGAGGAGCCCGGGGCCCGAGGCGCTCTGCCCGACGCCGCCGGCGAGGGCGACCAGTACGGCGAGGCCCACCGCGCCGCCGACCTGCAGGGTGGTCGACGCCAGTCCCGAGGCGATGCCCTGGTCCCCGGGGGCCACTCCGGCGGACGCGGCGATCCACATGCCCGTCCACGCGGCCCCCTGGCCGAGGCCCATCAGCACGATCCCCGGCAGCAGCGCGGGATACGAGCCGTCCGAGGTGAGTGCCAGGCCGAGGGCCGCTGCTCCGGCGGCGCCCAGCGCCATGCCGCCCACCAGCATGCGGCGCATGCCGAAGGCGGACACGGCCCGTTCGCCGACCTGCGTACCGACGGCCACCACCACGGCGGGCACGAGGAACGCGAGCCCGGTCGCGACGGCGCTGTAGCCGCGGACGGTCTGGAAGTAGAGGGTCAGGAAGTACGGCACGGAGCTGAACGTGGCGCTGAACAGGGCGGTCACCCCCATGGCCGCGAGCAGACCGCGGTGGGCGAACAGCCTTGCCGGTACGAGCGGATCTCGGGATCGCCTCTCCACGACGGCGAAGAGCGACAGCAGCCCGGCGGACAGCACCGCGCTCCCGAGGGCCACGGGCGTGCCCCAGCCCTCCGCGGGGGCCTGCACCAGCAGGAACACCAGGAGCGTGATCCCGCCCGTCGCGGTCAGCGCGCCCGCCACGTCGAAGTGCCGCGAGCGGTCCCGCGGCCCGTCCACGGGGAAGAGCGACCACCCGGCCACCGCGAGGGCTCCCGCCACGGGCACGTTGACGAAGAACACCGACTGCCAGCCGAACGCCTCCACCAGGACCCCGCCGAGGAGGGATCCGAAGCAGAGCCCGCCGGCTCCCGCGGCACCCCACACCGCCAGGGCCCGGTTCCGGTCGGGCCCTTCGTCGTACATGGTGTTGATCAGGGACAGCGTCGCCGGGAACAGCAGGGAGCCGCCGACGCCCTGTACCGCCCTGACGGCCACCAGGACGCCCGGTGAATCCGACAGGCCGCCCACGAGGGACGACCCCGCGTACAGCAGCGCCGCGACTACGAACATCCGGCGCTTGCCGAGCAGATCCGCGGCCCGGCCGCCGAGCAGCAGGAAGCCTCCCGTGGCCACGACGTAGGCGCTCACCACCCACTGCAGGTCGTGGTCGGAGAATCCCAGCCCGGCGCCGATGTCCGGCAGCGCGACATACACGATGTTGTAGTCGAGCGAGATGACGAGCTGTCCCAACGCCAGCACGAACAAGGGAAGTCCAAGTGGCTTTCGCAGCGGAGTCTTCACCGGCCCTGTCGCGGACATCATCGATCACCCCCCTTGGGATCGCATTACACGGAATTCCCGTGGAGGGAATTCCAGCAGGTCGATCATTTTCAGTCACGGTAGCAGCCCTGATCCGGCTTGTGAATGGCCAACTTCTCGAACCGCATTGCATGTTCACGGACTATCAGGGCAGCCCTTTTACCCGGCAGTCGAAAACTACCGGGAGAGGAAAACCAGGAGTTGAACGAATTACTTCCTGCGCGTCACCGCTCCCCCATGAGACGCCGAATCTCAGTCATCAGGGCGACGAGCGACCGGCGTTCCGGAACGGTGGTCTCCGGATGCCAGAGGTCGATGAGCAGGCAGGTCCGCGGCCGGGTCCCCGAGTTGCGTGCCTCATGCTCGAAGGAGTAGTCGAAGAGCAGGCACTTTCCCTCTTCCCAGGAGCGCGCCTCTCCGGCGACCGTGATGCTGCACCCGTCCGGGATGTCCACGGCGAGATGCAGGTTGATGCTGAAGTTCCACAGGTCGCAGTGGGGTTCGATTACGGCGCCCGGCAACAGGGTGGAGAAATGACATTCCAGGAGAGGGCATATCTTCTCCGTGTCGACGGCCACGTCTTTCAGTACCTGATAAGCAGTCGGAACCGTTGCGGCGGACTCCTCGACGAGACCTCCTTCACGGAAGAGGTAGAGAGCCTGCCAGTTCTCCTGACGGGTCAGATAGTGCTCGTAGTCGGAGAACGCCTCCCGGCGCGCCGCCCAGGCGGCACTCAGCTCTTTCTTGATCGCCTGATGACTGGCTTCCAGTTCATGGACGACGGGGGCGAGTTCGGCGTAGGAGTACGGGTCGTGCCAGGGAGTGGGAGAGAGCCCCGGCATGATCCACTTGGCTCCCTTCTGCAGTGGATGCCGTTCGCCACCGCCCGGCTCCAGCATCTGCTCGACCCGAGTGATCGATTCCGCACCGAACTCGGCTCTGATCGCGGCGAAGGCGTTCTCTATCTCTGGTGTCATACGGTTCTCCGGAACTCGGCGGCCGGGTCAGGGGATTCGTGACGCGACGAGCAGATCGGCGTCGTACGGGGACCATGGCCTCTGCGGCCACCTTCGTGCCGAAGCTGTGGGTCACCTCGGCCGCCTCCCCGCCGGTCACCGGCTTCACCGTCACCGGATGGGCCCGGGCAGCCACTGAGAAGACCTCGAACGGGCCGAAGACGTCCAGCTCTTCCACGCCGTCGAAGGTGACGATGTGGACTCGCAGTGCTTCACCGCTGTCGCCGCGAGCGCGCCCCGGGGCTGCCGCGTTGGCGGCGCCGCCGGCCGCGAGTGGGGTCGTCGAGAGGGCACCGATCGCCGCCGCGGATGACTGCAACAGACGTCTTCGCTTCACGTGTGCCGAACCACCTTCGCCCGAAGTTCCGCGCCCCGACCCGCCGACGACCTCACATGGTGGTCAGTCGGTGTCGAACCGCGCTGTCGAACCAGTAGTCGGTCGCCGGCAGTCCCGAGTTCCCGCGTCTTCGGGCCAATTTCCTTTGCTGTGACGGCACTTGACGTAACGCGGACGGGCGTCACGCGGTCGGCGGCGCGGGCACGCTCCTGGCGTGTCCGCTCCCCCGCTCGGCCCCACGAACAAGTAGTCGCGCCGGCGGACCGCGGAGTTCCCGTGTTCGCGCGGCGTTCTGTTCAGCCGCGCCTGCGGAAGTGCGAGCGGGCCTCCACCGCGCCGCGGCCACTGCGGTGCGGCGGCCGCGGACCCGAGACGGCCGACTCCACCAGAAGAAAGAGCAGCCCGCTCAGGACCAGTCCCGCGACGCAGCCCAGCAGAGCCCCGGGAAGGCCGCCCACCACGGAACCCAGCCAGGCGTAACCGCCGGCCAACACGGCTGGGGTGGCTGCGCTCATGGGCCAGGCACCATCGATCCGTGGCCAACGGCGTTCGGCTCGAACGGCCTGCTGCTCCCACGGCCAACTCCGCGGTGTCCCCGCCTTCGACTGTCGCTCGCGCCCCGGCATGCCGCCCTCCCCGCCACGGTCAGCGCAGTTCCGCGACCGCGTCCGTTCCCCGCTTCGGAGGGGTCCTTCCCCGCCTCCACCGGCCGGAACCGGTCAGCTCGGCAAGTACCGGGAACCAGCCGGACCCGCGCCACGACCACTGACACATGGAGCCGAGAAGCCTGATGCGTGTGATGCGCCGGAAGCGGAACTCGCCCTTGGGAAACGTCCTGCGGGCTGTCGGCGCACCTTTGGGTGCCTCCTGTGGTGCGCTTGCCCTGCTGGTGGCCTACACCGCGACCGGCGCGGCAGGCGAGGCGCCGCCCAGGATCACGGTCGTCGACGCGCGCATCATCGCGGCAGCCCCGGGCTCCGACTCCACCGCCGCCTACTTCGAGGTCCGCAACGCCGGCTCGTCGAAGGACACACTGCTGTACGCGGACTCGACAGAACTGGGCCTCAGCGTGCTCCGCCGTACGGTGCGCCGGACCGGGACAGGGCGTACGGCTCCCGTATGGGCTGTCGACGTTCCGGCAGGCGGCACGGTACGCATGGCCCCGGGCGGACTCGGGGTCGTGATCCTGGATCCACCCGAGCTCAGGGCCGGGGAGACACTGCCGTACACCCTGTGGTTCCGACAGAGCGGGCGGGTCGTCGTCCGGGCGACCGTGACCGAGGGCGTGCGATGAGCCCCGGCACCAGGGTGGGCCGGAGAGCGGGAGGGTGCCGGTGTCCCGCGTCCGCGAAGGACACCGGCACTCCCTTCGTCAGGCCGCCACGGCGGCCGGGACAGGCAGTTCCTCGGCCTCGGCAAGGAGTTCGACGAGGGCCGCCCGGGCCCGTGCCACCCGCGACCGGATCGTCCCTACGGGGCAGCCGCTGAACTCGGCGGCCTCCTCGTAGGGCAGCCCCGCCAACTGGGTGAGGACGAACGCCTGGCGGCGCTCGGGAGGCAGGGCGTCCAGCAGGTCGAGCAACGCCACGCCTTCCTCGAAGCCGGGCAGGCCTCTCGGCTGGGCCCGCTCGGCTCGTATCGTCCAGTCGTCCCCGTCGACCAACCGAGGCCGCGTGGCGGCGTACCGCAGGCTGTCGACCACGGTGCGACGCGCGATGGACAGCAGCCACGTGCGCGCCGACGAACGCCCCTCGAACCGGTGCAGACTGCCGAGCGCCCGCAGAAACGTGTCCTGAGCCAGATCGTCGGCGAGCTGGCGATCTGAGGAGAGATGAGTGATGTAGCGGACGACGTCGGGATGCAGCGCCCGTACGAACCGGTCGACGGCGTCAGGGTCGCCACCGCGGGCGGCCAGCGCCCAGGCGGTGGCCGACTCGTCGCGCGATGCCGCGCCGGACTCGTCCGTCACGTCGTACCCCGCCTCGCGCTTTTCGCGCAAAGCGGGAGGGACAGGAGTGATCACCTGTTTGTCCTTCTCGGGTTGTCCGGGATCCAGCACGGCGGCACGCGCGATCGCGAAGCGGCACGCCAGGGTCGGGCGCGCGGGGTGCGCGGAGGCGCGCGGTGCGCCGCTGCGGAAAGTCCCGGAACAGGAGGGAAGTGGGATGGGGCCGTACGACGTGAACGACCCGTGCCCGAAAGCCCTGCCCCTGATCCCGGCGCCGATGACACAGCGCTCATGGGGATGCGGAATGGGGGGACGGCCTCGGGGAACCGGCTGTCTCAGGCGACAGCGGTCCCGGCCGGAGGCCCCCGAGAAATGATCGTGTGAGCGAGCGTCAGCCTTGGTACCCGCTCCGAGCGCTCGCGTGTGGGCCGCGGGCGCGGCCGGTGGTGCGGCACGGCGGGCAGGGCGATCGGCAGCCGCAGCGGAGCGGCCAGCCATCCCGTGACGGCCCGCAGGACTCGGAAGGCGGCCCGCTCGCCGTGGGCCAGCCACAGGCCGCTGAGCAGTGCGGCCAGAGTGTGGGCGGCGAGCATGCCGAACGACGACGTGCCGCCCATGTCGTGAGCCATGGGGCCGAGCTGCCCTGCAGGCGCCGAGTGGCCCATGTCCATGGAGGCCATGTCGATCGCGTCCATGGACGTGGAGCCCATGGGCATGCCGCTCGGGTCACCACTCATGTGCTGCGCCACGGAGTCCGTGCCGGACCCCGATGCCCCCGACGGGGCCAACGAGAAGGTCCAGTGGAGCGTGCCCTGGGCGAGGGCCACGGCAGACACCACCAGCGTGAGCCCGCGTTCACGGCCCGCCAGACACCAGCCGAAGGCGCTCGTGGCGACGAACCCGGCGGCCATCGTCCACCAGGGCACGGTGGAACCCGACATCAGGACGTGGCCGAGGGCGGCGAGCAACACACAGACGGCCGCGAACACCGCGGCCCGTATCGTGCGCGCACACCACCCAGCAGTCATGTCGGCCTCATCCTTGCATCCGAGCCCCGCTCGTCACAGGTGGGTACGCACAACACCCGGGCCTGCCACTCAACCCCGCATCGGTGATACAGGACACACCGGCATGCCGGAACCCGACGGGCGTCCCGCCCGACTTCTGGGAGTGGAGAAGTCACGTTCCGTCCTGGCCAGGGCGGACCACGACCGCGGGGTACTCCACGGCCCCGCTGCGCTCGAAGTGCAGCGTGAACGTGATGAGGTCACCGGCCTGCCACTCCGTCTTCGCCGGCACGATCACGTCGAGGCTGGACGGGGACATGGCGAGGCTGCCGCCGGCCGGGACAGACACCGAGGTCACCGTCTGGTCCGATGCCGTGTTGGCGGTGACCATACGGTGGCGGCTGAGTCTGGTGACACCGCCGGCCTCGGCGGAAGTCACCTTCAGCAGCCGGTCCGCCGAGCCCCCGCTGTTGGTGATCCGGAAGAAGGCCGCTGTCTCAGGGGTGTCGCCAGTGGGCAGGAACACCCGGCCGTCGCTGACCGCGACACGGGCGGGGCTGCCCGCGTTGCCATAGGCGGTCCACATGCTCAGACCGCCGAGGGCGAGGCCGAACGCGGCAACGGGCGCGAGTGCGGCGGACAGGGTGTCGGTGAGCCGACGGCGGTCGGGTCTCCAGATGTCGCCGGTCATCGGGTGCGGCTCCGGGCGGGTGAGGGCTGCCAGGCGCGCAGCCGCAGGCTGTTGGCGACGACCAGCACCGAACTGGCCGACATGGCCGCCGCGGCGACCATCGGATTGAGCAGGCCCACCATCGCGAGCGGCACGGTGACGGCGTTGTAGCCGAAGGCCCAGACGAGGTTGGCGCGGATCGTGCCCAGCGTGCGCCGGGCGAGCTTGATCGCGTCCGCCAGGGCCTCGATGTCACCGCGCACCAGCGTGACATCGGCGGCTCCGATCGCGACGTCGGTGCCGGTGCCCATGGCGATGCCCAGGTCGGCGCCGGCCAGCGCCGCGGCGTCGTTCACGCCGTCACCGACGACCGCGACCCGGTACCCCTGCTCCTGCAGGTCCAGTACGAGATCGGCCTTGTCCTCAGGCGTGCGGCGGGCATGCACCTCGTCGATGCCCAGTGCGTCCGCGACGGCCCGGGCGGGCGCCTCGCGGTCGCCGGTGGCCAGCACGGGGCGCACGCCGAGGCGCCGCAGCCGCTCGACAGCCCGGTAGCTGCCGGGCCGCACGACATCACCGATCTCGATCAGGGCTTCTGCCGTGCCGTCCACGCGGACCAGTACGGGCGTGTGGGCGGCTGCTTCGGCCGCCGGCAGGGCGTCCGCGAGGGCGGCGGGCAACTCCTCGTCCGGGGCGAGGACTTCGACCAGCCGCCCCTCGACCCGGCCGCGCACCCCCAGCCCCGGCAGGGCGCTGAAGCCGCTCACGTCCGGCAGCCGTTCCTCGGGCGACTCCCGCCGGGCGTACGCGGAGACGGCCCGGCCGAGCGGGTGTTCCGAGCCCTGCTCCACGGCACCGGCCAACCGCAGCACCGCCTCGCGACCGAGCCCGTCCGGTACGGCGGTGACCCGGGCGACGCTCATGTGCCCCGAGGTGAGCGTGCCGGTCTTGTCGAGGACGACGGCGTCGATGTGCTGAAGCCCCTCCAGCGCCTGCGGGCCGGTGACGAGGACCCCCAGTTGGGCACCCCGTCCGGTGGCGGCCATGAGCGCGGTCGGGGTCGCGAGGCCCAGCGCGCACGGGCAGGCCACGACCAGGACGGCCACACAGGCCGTGATCGCCGCCTGCGGATCGGCCCCGGCACCCAGCCAGAACCCGAGTGCGGTGACGGCCAGCGCCAGCACGACGGGCACGAATACACCGGCGACCGAGTCGGCCAGCCGCTGGGCGCGCGCCTTGCCTGCCTGCGCGTCGGTGACCAGACGGGTGATGCGGGCAAGCTGTGTGTCGGCGCCGACGGCCATCGCCCGTACGAGCAACAGCCCGCCGGCGTTGACGGCCCCGCCGACCACGGCCGAGCCCGGCCCGACCTCCACCGGCTCGCTCTCCCCGGTGACCAGGGACAGATCGACCGCGGAACTCCCCTCCACCACCTCGCCGTCGGTGGCCACCCGCTCCCCGGGCCGCACGAGGAAGACCTGCCCGGCCCTCAACTCCTCGATGGGGATGAGCCGTTCGATGCCGTCCTCGCGTACCGAGACCTCCTTGGCGGCGAGTTCGGCCAGCGACCGCAGCGCCGCCCCGGTCCCGCGCCGGGCCCGCGCCTCCAGGAACCGCCCCGTCAGCACGAACAGTGGTACGCCGACGGCCGCTTCGAGGTAGATGTGCGCGACACCCTCCGAGGCGGTGGGTACGAGCGTGAACGGCATCCGCATCCCGGGATCGCCGGCTCCCCCGAGGAAGAGCGCGTACGTCGACCACGCGAAGGAAGCCACCACGCCCAGGGACACCAACGTGTCCATGGTCGCCGTCGAGTGCCGCAGCCCGCGCACCGCCCGCACGTGGAACGGCCAAGAGCCCCACACGGCGACGGGCGCGGTGAGGACGAAGCACAGCCACTGCCAGTTGCGGAACTGGAGCGCGGGCACCATGGACAACACGAGCACCGGCACCGCGAGCAGCGCCGTGATCAACAGACGGTCGCGCTCCTGCCGGGCGTCGTCGGACTCCGCGTCCTCGTCCGCTTCCGCGTCCTCACGCTGCTGCTTCTTCGGCGGCTCGGGCAGGGCGGCCGTGTAACCGGCCTTCTCGACCGTCGCGACCAGTTCCTCCGGGCTGACCTGCGACGGATGGCTCACCCGGGCCCGCCCCGTGGCCAGATTGACGGTCGCAGTGACTCCTTCCAGCTTGGCGAGCTTCTTCTCGACCCGGTTCACACAGGCCGCACAGGTCATGCCCCCGACGGCCAGATCGGTCGTCACCAGGGCAGCCACCGGCTCGGCGCTCATCCGTTGCCTCCCCCGCGCATGTCCATCTCGTCCATGTCTCCCATGTCCCCGCTCCCGCCGCCGGGGGTGTCGCTGGTGCCGTGCATGCCGGGCGCGACGGGGCCGCTGGCCGTCCCTGCGACGTAGGACGCCGTGAAAATCAGGGCCAGCAACAGAAGGAAGCCGCAGAGCGCGGGCGGGGGCGCCACTTTCCGCAGCACCGCACTCACGCCCAGGAAGGAGGATTGCCGGGACTCGTCCATCAACCGCGTCTCCAGGTCACGTCGTACGGCGTCGCTCGGATCGCGCCGTACCGAAGCAGTAGTCGGACTGAGCACGGCCCGAGTTCCGGAGCAGATCTGTGGCGCGCGTCACGCGTGAGGCATCCGTACCGTGCGCCACATCAGGCAGACAGACAGCTTGCCCTGCCAACGGGTTGCCGTCGGCAGGGCACCTGGAGCGCCCGAAAGTGATGAGGCCGTAGCACCCGAGGCGCCGGCGCAGATCCGCTTCCACCTCGGAGTCGCGAAGAAGGCTGGGAGACCATTCCCCGCGCACTCCCGCCGTCAGGAGCTGGACCGCACACGACCCAGCACGGGCGCCCTCATCCCATCCCAGCACGATCCCAGCACGGTAGGGACGAGCAGGGGTGATGACAGGTGACGAGGGGTCAGCTTTCCCAGCACCATCCCAGCACGGGAAAAAACTAGGGGCCCAACCCTGGAGAGCCGGACCCCTTCCGACCTGGACATTTGCCAGATCAGTCACGTGGTGGTATGTCACCCGCTACACATTGAACCTGAACTCCACCACATCCCCGTCCTGCATCACATACTCCTTGCCCTCCATGCGGGCCTTGCCCTTGGCTCGGGCCTCGGCCACTGAGCCTGTTTCGACGAGGTCTTCGAAGGAGATGACCTCCGCCTTGATGAAGCCCTTCTGGAAGTCGGTGTGGATGACTCCGGCGGCCTCGGGGGCGGTGGCGCCCTTCTTGATCGTCCAGGCTCGGGATTCCTTGGGGCCGGCGGTGAGGTAGGTCTGCAGGCCGAGGGTGTTGAAGCCGACGTGGGCCAGCGTGGCGAGGCCCGGCTCCTCGACTCCGACGGACTGGAGGAGCTCCAGGGCCTCCTCGTCGTCCAGCTCGGCGAGGTCCGCCTCCAGCTTGGCGTTGAGGAAGATCGCCTCGGCGGGGGCGACCAGTGCGCTCTGCTCGGCCTTGAAGGCGTCGTCGGTCAGCTCGTCCTCGTCGACGTTGAAGACGTAGAGGAACGGCTTGACGGTGAGCAGGTGCAGGTCGTGGAGGAGCGCCTCCTGGTCCGAGTCCTGCTTGATGCCCGCGGCGAAGAGGGTCTGGCCGCCGTCCAGGATCTCCTTGGCCGCCTCGACCGCCGCCACCTTCGCCACGACGTCCTTCTTGATCCGCGACTCCTTCTGGAGGCGCGGCAGGACCTTCTCGATGGTCTGCAGGTCGGCGAGGATCAGCTCGGTGTTGATCGTCTCGATGTCGTCCTTCGGCGAGACCTTGCCGTCCACGTGCACGACGTTCTCGTCCTTGAAGGCACGGATGACCTGGCAGATCGCGTCCGACTCACGGATGTTCGCGAGGAACTTGTTGCCGAGGCCCTCGCCCTCGCTCGCTCCGCGCACGATGCCCGCGATGTCCACGAAGTCGACCGTGGCCGGGAGGATCTTCTGAGAGCTGAAGATCTCTGCCAGCTTGGTCAGCCTGGCGTCGGGGACGCCGACCACGCCTACGTTCGGCTCGATCGTGGCGAACGGGTAGTTGGCCGCCAGCACGTCGTTCTTGGTCAGGGCGTTGAACAGGGTCGACTTGCCGACATTCGGCAGACCGACGATTCCGATCGTGAGCGACACGTTGCGACTTCCCGTACGTAAGGGTGGAGGACGATCCAGACGATCCACCAGTCTACGGCGTTCCGCGCCCCGTACCGGCGACGTATCGAACGCTTGGCCAAGGTCGGCCAAAGCGCGTGTCCCAGGGCCTATTCCACACATAACCCGACCTAAGTTGGACCTGTGGAGCAACACAGAACTCGTCCCCCTCAGTCACCGCCGCAGCGCGGCGCGCCCCTTCCCCCGCAGGCCGGACGGGGTGGAGCCCGTACGACCCGGCAGGCCGGGGCCGGTGTTCCGCGGAGCGCGCCGCCCGTGTCACCGCTCGTGCAGGCCGTACGCCGGTTCCCCAACCCCCGGCTCACCGGGCTGGGCAGCGGGCTGTTCTGTGCCGCGTCGATGTTCGCGCTGGCCTGTCTGGACGCGCTGCTGTTCGGGTCCTCGCTCGTCGTCTACGGGGTGCTGTTCCTGCCGGTGTGCGCGTTGACGGCGGTGTGGGTGCGGCGGGCCGACCTCGTCACGGCGGTCGTCGCCGTGCCGATCGCCTTCGCCGTCGGACTCCTGCCGATCGCCGACAGCAGTGGGGGACTCTTCGGGCGGGTGATGGGGCTGGTCACCGCTCTCGCACTGCACGCGGGATGGCTGTACGGGGGCACGCTCGTCGCCGGGCTCATCGTCACCGTGCGCAAGGTGCGGATGATGAGCCGTCGTGCGGCGCAGCGACGCCGGGTCGGCTGAGGTTCGCGTCCCTGCTCTCCCCATGGCCGCCCGGGCCTCGGAGCCATGTCCGGGCGGCTCGGCCCGAGTGCCGCCCGGGGTTGTCGACGCCCGGGCGTCGCCGGCGCCGCTAGCCCGCCTTCGCCGCCCGCATCGCCGCGCCCACGATCCCCGCGTTGTTCTGCAGCTGGGCCGGGACGATCTCCGCCTTGATGCCCTCGATCAGGGGCAGGAACTTCTGGGACTTGCGGCTGACGCCGCCGCCGATGATGAACAGCTCGGGCGAGAAGAGCATCTCCACATGGGCGAGGTACTTCTGGACGCGCCGGGCCCAGTGCTCCCACGTGAGGTCGTGGTCCTCCTTGGCCTTGGTCGACGCGTGCTTCTCCGCGTCGTGGCCGTTCAGCTCCAGGTGACCCAGCTCCGTGTTCGGCACCAGGACGCCGTCCACGAAGACGGCGCTGCCGATCCCCGTACCGAACGTGAGCAGGATGACCGTGCCCTGGCGGTCGCGGCCCGCGCCGAACTGCATCTCGGCGACGCCCGCCGCGTCCGCGTCGTTCAGCACCGTCACCGGCAGTCCGCCCAGCCGGTCGCCGAGGAGGGCACGGGCGTCCGTGTCGATCCAGTCCTTGTCCACGTTGGCGGCCGTACGGATGGTGGCGCCGCCGGTGACCACCCCCGGGAAGGTGATCCCGACCGGGCCCGTCCAGCCGAAGTGGCCGACGACCTCCTTCACGCCGTCCGCCACCGCGTCGGGCGTCGAGGGATGCGGCGTGAGCACTTTGTAGCGCTCCTCCGCCAGGTCGCCGCGGTCCAGGTCCACGGGCGCACCCTTGATCCCTGAGCCGCCGATGTCCACACCGAAGATCTGCATGGCTCTACGTTACGTCGTACGACGGACAGTCACTCCGCCGAGGGGGTGCCACCGGTGCGGTCCGCCACCAGGGCCGCCGCCTCCGCGCGCAGGTCACGGCGCAGTTCCTTGGGGAGCGAGAACGTGATGGACTCCTCGGCCGTCTTCACCGTCTCCACGTCCCCGTAGCCGCGCTCGGCCAGCCACTCCAGCACGCCGTCCACCAGTACGTCCGGGACCGAGGCGCCGGAGGTCAGGCCGACCGTGGTGACGCCCTCCAGCCAGGCCTCGTCGATCTCGGCGGCGAAGTCCACCAGGTGTGCGGCGGAGGCGCCCGCGTCCAGGGCGACCTCGACCATCCGGATCGAGTTCGAGGAGTTCTTCGAGCCCACCACGATCACCAGCTGAGCGTCCTCGGCGAGCTTCTTCACCGCGATCTGGCGGTTCTGCGTGGCGTAGCAGATGTCGTCGCTGGGCGGCGAGATGAGCTGCGGGAACTTGTCCTTCAGCGCGTCGACCGTCTCCATGGTCTCGTCGACCGAGAGCGTCGTCTGGGAGAGCCAGACCACCTTGGAGGGGTCTCGCACCTCGACCTTGGCCACGTCCTCGGGACCGTCGACCAGCGTGATGTGCTCGGGCGCCTCGCCGGACGTGCCGATGACTTCCTCGTGGCCCTCGTGCCCGATCAGGAGGATGTCGTAGTCCTCCTTGGCGAAGCGGACGGCTTCCTTGTGGACCTTGGTTACCAGCGGGCAGGTCGCGTCGATCGTGGCGAGCCTGCCCGCCGCGGCCTCGTCGTGGACGACCGGGGCGACGCCGTGCGCCGAGAACATGACGATGGACCCCTCGGGGACCTCCGCCGTCTGCTCGACGAAGATCGCACCCTTCTTCTCCAGGGTCTGCACGACGTACTTGTTGTGGACGATTTCGTGGCGGACATAGATCGGGGCCCCGTACTGCTCCAGGGCCTTCTCGACGGCGATCACGGCACGGTCGACTCCCGCGCAGTAGCCACGAGGGGCGGCGAGGAGGACACGGCGGCCAGTCGAAGCAGTCATGCATCCCATCGTAAGGCCGCGCCCGGCGCGTCAAAGATCGCCGCCTTGGGGAGATGGGGAGACTGGTCGGGCAGCTGGGGAGGCTGGGAGGGGTGGGGCCAGGCGCGACTCTCGGGAGGTACGGATGTCCGGCACGGAGACCTCGGCCCGCGCGGCCGACGACGAACAGGGTCTGCGGCGCAATCTCGGCTTCCGCGATCTGGTCGTCTACGGGCTGCTGTTCATCGCCCCCATGGCGCCGGTCGGCATCTTCGGGACCCTCGACGCCAAGTCGCACGGGGCGGTCGCGCTGGTCTACGTCGTCGCCACGGTCGCGATGGCGTTCACCGCTTTCAGCTACGCCCAGATGGTGCGCGTGGTCCCCCAGGCGGGTTCGGTGTTCGCCTACGCGCGCGCGGCACTCGGAAAAGAGGCGGGGTTCGTCGCCGGCTGGATGGCGATGCTGGACTACCTCCTCATCCCGGCAGTGGCGTACCTCTTCTCCGGGATCGCGATGAACGCCCTGGTCCCGGAGATCTCGCGGTGGGTGTGGACGGCACTCGCCGTCGTCGTCACGACACTGCTCAACCTGTGGGGCGTACGGGCCGCCGCGCGCGTCGGTTTCCTGGTGCTCGCGATGGAGATCGTGGTCCTCCTTGTCTTCGTCGTGTCGGCGGTCGTCGTCCTCGCGCGCGACGGGGCCGAGCGGGGGTGGCTGTCCCCGCTGTCGGGTGACGGCTCCCAGGGGGCGTTCGCGCTGTCCGCCGTCGTCGGGGCCGTGTCGGTCGCCGTGCTCTCCTATCTCGGCTTCGACGCGATCGCCTCCTTCGCCGAGGAGGTGACCGGGAGTTCGGAGAAGGTGGCCAGGGCGGTGCTGTTCTGTCTCGCCCTCGCCGGTGTGCTGTTCATCGCGCAGACGTATCTCATCGCCCTGCTCGAACCGCTGTCGTCCGCGGAGCTCGCCGCCGATCCGGTCAAGCAGGGGTCGGCGTTCTACGACGCCGTGGACGTCTCCGTCGGGACGTGGCTGCACGATCTGGTGGCGGTGAGCAAGGCGATCGGGGCGGCCTTCGCGGCGCTGGCCGGGCAGGCGGCGGCGGGGCGGCTGCTGTTCGCGATGTCCCGGGACCGGCGGCTGCCGCGGGTTCTGTCCCGGACGGACTCCGGGGTGCCGCGGGTGGCTCTGCTCTGCGCGGCCGTCATCACGATGGTGGCCGCGGTGTGGGCCGCTCGGCGTGACGACGGGATGGACCATCTGGTGTCGGTGGTCGACATCGGGGCGTTGACCGCGTTCACGCTGTTGCACGCGAGTGTGGTGGGCTGGTTCGCCGTGCGGCGGCGGGGTGGGGCGGTGGTGTGGTGGCGGCATGTGCTGATGCCTGTTGTGGGGGCGGGGATCACTGTGGCCG
>NZ_JAPWHT010000209.1:0-17098 GCF_027270795.1 Streptomyces sp. ActVer | reverse complement strand
TACGAGCGTGTGTGTGGCCGGTCGAGCTCGGCCGCGAAGAAACTCGCCGCGGCCTTCAGGATCTCGTTGGCCCGCTTCAGTTCGGCGTTCTCCTTCTTCAACGCCTTGAGCTGGGCGGACTCCTCCGTCGTCGTCCCCGGACGTGTCCCCGTATCGATCTCGTGCTGCTTCACCCAGTTCCGCAGCGTCTCGCGGGAGCCGATGCCGAGCTTCTCGGTCACCGCCTGCAGGGCGGCCGTCTCGTTCGGGTAGTCGTCGCCTACCTCGGCGACCATGCGCACCGCGCGACGGCGGAGCTCAAGCGGGTAACGGACCCGGTCTTCGAGTCGTCCACCGAGGGATCCGCCTGCTACGGGCGCGAGGGATGCCGTCAGGCCTACCTGTACGTGCTGCACGGCGGCGAGGACGTCACGAAGGCCAAGGAGATCGCGGCCACCTACTGCGTCTACAACGCCGAAGAATGCAACGAGAAAGCCGCTGCGGTCGCGCGCGGCAACGTCGTCCAGGCCGCCGTCGCCACCGCGCTGCTGGCTTACGTGGGCGGGGCCAGCGGTAGCGCGAAACCCTGCGGCCCCAACAGCTTCGTCCCGGGCACCAAAGTCCTCATGGCCGACGGCACCACCAAGCCCATCGAGGACGTGAAGACCGGAGACAAGGTCCTCGCCACGGACCCGAAGACCGGCCGCACCACGGTCAAGACGGTCACCGCCGAGATCACCGGCAAGGGTTCGAAGAACCTGGTCAGAATGACCCTGGCCATCGAGGCGAACGGCAAAAAGCTGACCGCTTCGGTCACCGCGACAGCCGGACACCCCTTCTGGGTCCCGGAGCTCGGCGCATGGGTCGACGCCACGGACCTGGCCGCCGGCGACCAACTCCGCCCGTCCACCGGGGCCAAGGTCCGGATCACCGACATCCGGCGCTGGACAGCGCCGGCCACGGTGCACAACCTCACCGTCGCCGACATGCACACGTACTATGTGCTGGCGGGGGCCACGCCGGTCCTGGTTCACAATTCGACACCATGCACTCCCGTCATCGGCCCTCAGCGTCCCACTGGAGTGGGTGACGGCTGGGTGGCACGGACAGCTGATACCGGAAAGGGAAGTGTGTGGCAGAAATCTGGGTCTACCGGAAATGCTGACATGCTTCGCGTGATGAATCCGACCGGAAGATACCCGGATGGCTATGTGCGTTTCACCAACAAGCATGGCCAGCCGATCGGGCTCGACGGAAAGCCCGGCTCGAAAGCGGATACGCATATCCCGATGAATCCTGACGGCACTTATCCACTTCCGGTGGGGTGGTAGGAATGAACCTGAACCTTCGGGGTCAAGCAGTTACCCGCGTCTGCTTCGACGCGGCTCTCACAGTCTTGACCAGTGGGGATTGCGAACTGCGCGTCGAGACCGAGGCGGTTCTTCAAGTCCCGGCCGGGGATCACGTGTCTTTCGATCCAGAATCCCCGGACGTTGTGGCTCCTCATCTCGTCCGACTGGCCCATGACGTGATTACTGAGGCTGAGGTGGGAAGAGCCGGGGATCTCGTGATCGAATTCGAAAGCGGCACGAAACTGACTGTCCGGCCGGACGAGGAGTATGAGGCTTGGGGGTTTGTCGGGCCTAAGGGAAAGCGAGTGACCTGCATGCCCGGAGGGGAGATTTCGGTGTGGAGGGGTGAGTGATATCCGGCCGTAACCGGAAAACCTGATCTTTGCATCGCATCTGTATGCAGGAGCAAATTTGTGGCCCCGTCGGGAGTGTTCCGACGGGGCCACAGAGGTGTCTGACGGCAGTAATTGACGGCAACGTCAGCGGACGGGTGCTGCGCAAGGCGGTGGGTCGTCGCCGTCGTCGGGCTGGCCGGCGGTCTCAGCGGGGTTACGGAGGGCGTGGCCGAGGAGGTCGATGGCGTCTCGCTGGAGGCGGAGTCGGACGTGGGCGTAGACGGTGGCGGTGACGCCGATGTGGGCGTGGCCGAGGAGTTCCTTGATGACGACGAGTTCGACGCCCTGTTCCAGGAGCAGGGTGGCGGTGGAGTGGCGGAGGTCGTGGAAGCGGATGCGGCGGAGTCCTGCGTTGCGGAGGAGTGTGGTGAACGTCCGGGTGAGGTTGGTCGGGTCGATCGCTCGGCCCTGCGGTGTCGTGAATACGTACCCGTTGTGCCGCCATGTGGTCCCTGCGGCGTCACGCTCGTGCTGCTGCTCTTCCTGGTGTCGCTTGAGCGACTGGCGACAGCGGGCGGGGAGGACGATGCGGCGTTCGGAGGCTCGGGTCTTTGTGGGCAATGCGATGAGGCCACCCGTGCTGGTGCGTTGCAGAGTTCGGCGGATAGCCGCGGTGCCCATGTCGAGGTTGAGGTCTTCCCAGCGGAGGCCGAGGAGTTCGCCCTTGCGGAGTCCGGTGTGGAGTGCGAGTTCGAACAGGGCCTGCAGTCGATGTTCGTTCGTGGCGGCGAGGAATTGGCGGGCTTCGTCGGCGGTGAGGGGTTCGAAGCGGCGGGGGCGGGGTGTGCCGGTGCGGACGTTGCGGGCGACGTTGCGTGAGATCTCTTCCTCGCGGACGGCGTGCTCCAAGGCGGATTTGAGCACGGAGTGCACGTAGGCGAGGGTCAGCGAGGAGAGCCGCTTGGAGCAGCACGTTCCGGCGGCGCAGCAACGGGGCTGAACGCGGTGGACATCGGTGCCGCGGGCGCAGCACTGGCAGGTGGTGCGGAGCTGGTTGAGCCAGGTGCGGATGTCCTTGGCGGTGAGCTTGGCGAGCTTCTTCTTGCCCAGGCCGGGGATGAGGTAGCGGTTGATGCAGGCGGTGTAGCGGGTGTGGGTGTTCTCGCGGAGTTGGTGGACGGCGACGTTCTCCAGCCAGTAGGTCAGGTACGCGCCGAGGCTGCCCTGTGCGGAGGGTACGGGGAGTCCGCGGTTGCTGTTGGCGATCTTCTCGGTGAGTTTGGCGAGGGCTTCTTTGCGGGTGGTGCCGTAGACGTGGATGCGTTTGCGGGTGTTGTCGGGGGCGAGGACGTATCCGGCGGCTTCCCAGCGGTTGTCCTTGCGTTGGTAGACGGTTCCGTCGCCGTTGGCGCGGGTGCGGCGGGAGGCGGGGGTGTCGCGGGGTGTGGTCATCAGGCGGCGGCTTCCTGGTCGAGGCGGGTGCGGATGAAGTCGGTGAGGGCGTAGGTGGGGATGCGGCGGGCGCGGCCGAGGGTGATCGAGGCGAGTTGGCCGGAGCGGAGCAGGTCGTAGACGGCGGAGCGGCCGAGCTGGAGGCGGGTCATCACCTGAGGGACGGTGAGGAGTTCCGTGCCGGCGGTCACGCGACGGCCCTTGACCGGACAGCACGGGGCAGCCGATCGGTGGAGTGACCGGCGCGGTCGCCGGCGCGGTCACTGGAGCGCTTCGAGTGCCGGGTGTGGGTCGGTTGCTCGGGTCGGGTCTGCCGTGTTGCGGTCAGGAGGTCGGCGAGGTGTTCGTGTTCGGGTAGGAGGCCGGTTCCGGCGTACTGCCAGTGGGAGATGACCAGCGTCGTGTCCGAGTCCACGCGCTGACCGGCGATGTTGCGGTGACCGGGACGGTGACCGGAGGTCAGGTCAGTGGAGTGCTGGGCCTGGTCGCCGATCGGACTGCCGCCTGTCTGACCGGCTTGCGTCTCCGCCGGCGGTGAGGATGGGGTTTGGGTGTCGGGTTGGCTGGTTCGCCAGGCGGTGCGTTCGGCTCGGAGGTGGGCGAGGGTGGTGGAGTAGTGGCGGGTGCGGGTGGAGAAGTGGCCTCGGAAGCCGAGCATGTGGGCCCATTGCCGCAGGCGGAGATGGGCGTGCTGGGGGCGGGTGGCGAGATGCCAGGCGGTGTGGATCATGCGGCGGGCGTGGTCGGTGATGTCGTGGGTGGCGAGTTCGGCGAGGAGGCGGAGGCGGCGGTCGAGGGTGCCGGTGGTGGTCTCGGCGCCTTTGGTGGCGTACTTGGCGATGTAGGCGGCGACGTGCCGGTCCGTGACGGGGCCGTCTCCAGTGAAGTCCGTGCCGCGGATCGCCCGGACGTCGATCTGCCTCCCGAACCGGAACACCAACCGCCCCGCCCGATCTGAGCGTTGAGGCGGGGAGGCGGGGATGCGATCGGCGGGCTGCGGTTGCTTCGGCGGTTTGCCCTCGTGGTGGACGCGGGTGCGTGTGGCGGCGACGCGGACGGCGTGGTCGAGGAGCTGGACGGTGGCCCAGGTGGGTGGGGTGCCGGGGGGGCCGGTGGGTCCGTCGAGTCGGATGACGGCGTGGAAGTGGACCTGGCCGCGTTTTTGGTACTCGGCGACCTTGGCGTAGGAGAGCGTGGCGTGGTGGCGCAGGGTCCGCTGGGTGAGGTCGGCGGCCTTGGCGATCTCGCGGCGTAGGTGGGTGGTGAAGCGTGCCCACAGTGCCGGGGCGTGCGCGTTCCACAGGACCGCGCCCGTGTAGTCGTAGTGCTCGGGGTCGAGCGGGGTGCCCAGGAGCGGGTCGTCGTCGGCATGGAGTTGACCGCAGTGGCAGCGGCCGGTGTCGGGCTGGTTGTGGACGGGTCCGAAGCCGGGTGCGGTGAGGGTGGCGAACACGCGCGGGTGCGCGGCCACGCTTGCCGGGACTGTTTTGCCGCCGCGGAGTCCGGCGGCGATGAGTTGGTAGGTGTCGTAGCGGTAGACGGTGGAGCAGGCGGGGCAGCGGGTGGCGCGGCGGTTGCCGCAGCGGACCAGCAGTTCGCCCGCCGGAAGTTGACTGGAGTCGAAGTGGTCAAGGATCTCGCCGGTGGCGGTGTCTAGGCGTGTGCGGTGCCCGGTCAGGCGGATCGGGTGTGCGCAGCCGCCGAGTCCGGCTATCTGCCTTGTGAGGGGTGCGAGTTGGCCGGTGGCGGCGAGCTTCGCCAGCTTGGCGGTGAGCCTGGCGCGGCGCTCCAGCGCCGAGCGCGGAAGCGGTACGGCGCGGGGTGGCGTGGGCAGGCCGAAGTGATCGGCTCACAGGGGAACGGGGCGCCTGAAAGTTGGGCGCGAGGGCCGGACCAAGGAGTCTGGTCGGCGGGACGCGGTGGTGATCACCGGCGGGTGCGTGACGTTAACATCGCCTCACCGGCGCATTCAAGTGCATCCCTCCTGATTCCTTTCTTTTGGGTGGTGGGACGCGGGTAGTGTGGGGCCGGTTTCCCGGTTTGGACGGGCCGGATTGTGCTGGTAGAGGGCGTGGAAAGCGGGGGTGACCGGCGTGGTGGTGGCGAGGCGCGGGCGCAGGCCGGCGGGCAGCGGGGTGCCGCTGACGTTCGAGGTGATCGCCGAGACCCTGCGCGAGCGGATCCGCTCGGGCGGGCTGCAGCCGGGGGACGCGTTGCCGACGCAGGCCGTGCTGATGCGGGAGTTCGGGGCGGCGAGCCTGACCGTGCAGAAGGCCATGGCCCTGTTGAAGCAGGACGGGTGGGCGGTCTCCCGCCCCGGCAAGGGCGCCTTAGTCGCCCACCACGATCACCCCGACGGGGCCGGTGACCTCGACGCCCCGGAGGCAACTGCACCCGCCAACGGGACGACGGCCCGCGTCAAGGCGTTGGAACGTGCGCTGGCCGAGGCCGCTCAGCAGATTGTCGACCTTCGTGGCCGCGTCGAGGCCCTGGAGTCAGGCGGCGGCGGGCGGGGCCACTGACCCGCCGTGCCGGGACCCTGGTAAGGGCGGTGCGTTCAGATTTTCTCTACAAGGTTTCAAGGTTTCAAGGCGGGCCCCGCCCGCCGGAGCTCGCCGCCGTCGCCGACAAGCCCGCCGTTGGCTCGGAAAGTCAGTGGCGCCACAGGCGGTGAGCCGCCCCGGCAGCCGGGGCATCACCCAGGGCTGCGGGATTGGCAACCAGCCAGCTTGTCGGGCTGACCGGAGTCGGGCTCCTGGCAGAGCAAGTTGTCGCCAACGACCGTCCTACGGCCGGATCGCAGGCACAGGGCCAGCCAGGGGGCCGACCCTTCACGTGCGTCGCGCAGGCTCACCGGGGGCGGCGGCCTGTCCCGCCCCCGGCGGGGAGTGATGCCCCCTCTCGGTGGACCCCTCCCCACCCAGCCTCCGCGCTGCCGCACTGGTGGGGGCACCAGCATCGCCCCGACGTCTGAGGGCCGCCCTCCCCGGCGAACGGGCCGCCGGGGGAAGTGCCAGAACGGGACGCACGCGGGGACAACGACCAGGGTCCTGGAAATCCTCGGGCGACTGCCCGCACGCCAGCGGGGGGTGAACCTCTGCCGATCCAGCTGTCCGAGGCCGCAGGGCCGCTCTACACTGCTGGCGTGACCGCTGCATACGACTACGAGGACATGCACCACCTGGTGGACCGGCTCACCCCGACCCAGGTGCGACGCCTGCGCCTGCTCGTCACCCAGGATGAGGAACTGTCCCAGGTTGCCCAGTCGCTGCCGGCAGTCGACGCGAACGAGCACGAGGAGTCGGTCCCGGCCGGACTGCTGGCCCTGATCGGCAGCGTGAACGGCCCAGAGGATCTGGCTGAACGGCACGACTACTACATCCGCGAGCGGATGCGCGAGCGCTTCGGCGACTCGGCATGATCGCCACGGTCCTGGACACCGGCCCCCTGGCTGCGGCGTTCAACGCGGCCGACCGGCGTCACCCGGAGTGCGCCTCCCTGCTGACGTCGCTGACTGGCCGCCGTCTGCTGCCCAGCCCGGTCATGACCGAGGTCTGCTGGCTGCTGGAGCGCTGGCCCAAGGTCGAAGCGGCGTTCCTCGCTGAGGTCGCACGGGGAACATTCGAGCTGGTCCACCTCACTGCCACCGACCTGACGCGCATGGGTGAGCTGGTCCTCCAGTACGCCGACTTCCCGCTCGGCGGGGTCGACGCCTCGGTCATCGCGGTAGCGGAACGCTTCGACGTGGACCGTGTAGCCACCCTCGACCGGCGGCACTTCAGCGTCGTCAAGCCCGCCCACGTCCCCGCGCTGACCCTCCTGCCGTAGCCCGACCGGCGGTCTATATCTCTGACGGCAGCGCTGACGGCAACAAACACGGACGCCAGGGCACAGCCACGGACACCAGCGGCACCCGAAACCGCCGCTGACCTGCGAAAATGCAGGTGGGGAGGGGTCGCGTAGCACACGTACTATGTGCTGGCGGGTGGGGCACCAGTCCTCGTGCATAACTCGACCCCCTGCGGCCCGTCTGTCGGAGCAGGCGCGGACCTGTCGAATCTCACGGGAGCTGAGAGAACTCGAATCCAGAACGCTGCGAATCGGATCGGGGAGCCGATATCGGTCGTCGGCAGCCGGACACTGGGACCAAGGTCGTCGTCGAATCCGAAGGGATGGCACGGCGAGTCCGACTGGGACTATGTGATCACGGGCGTCAACAGCCGTACCAAGCACTCCGTGTCCAGCTCGCTACCGAAGGCCGACGTCACGCTGGGCGTCGGGCGTCGGCAGGACATCTTCACCGGGCCGCTCGACACCACCAGGGCCCACATCACCTTCTATCCACAGGGCTAGGGATGAGCGAACAGGAAACCACAGCCGCGATCCTGGCAGTTTCGGGAAACTATGCGGTGGTCCGTCTGCCGGACCGTCAGTATCCGGCGCTGGCCGTGCAGGGAGACTCTCTGAAGGTTCTTCAGGAGGCCGTCGAGGAGATGGCCGAGAATCTGGGTTTGGGAGACCTGAAAGAGGCGGGTTTCTCCCTCAGGGAGATCCGGTCGACGGTCTCATCAATGCTGTCGACGTATGAATCGGTTTCAAGGGAAACCGGATTCGACCTCCCCTACGTGCGCTGAGACGGGATCCGCCCGTCGCGGATGCCTCGCCGGATTTCCCCCGGCGAGGCATCCGCGATTCTTGACGACGGTGGTGGCGCCCATGTACACTGCACCGCCCCCCATCACGTCGTACCAGCCGGGAACCGGGACAGCGTCCCGGCCCGCCGCAGCACCAGGATCCCGCCCTCGCGGTCACGGCAGATCGTCGCCGCGATGCGATGCGGCCGGTTCTCCCGCACCGCCTCGTCTCGCTCGACGATCCCCAATACGTGGTCATGCTCAACCAGTTCACTCACGGGGGCACGATCTCAGCCCCTACTGACAACGCGGTCCTACGGATGCGAAAGTCTGTGGAGTGCGGCCGAGCGGGCTTGCGAGACTGGGACCCATGAGCGACATGGAGAGATTCCGTCGGGCCGTGGTCGAGTGGGCGGCCGGTGGGGCGGGGGCGTCGTCGGCCGGTGACACCGCGCGGGAGCTGGCGGTCGGGGTCGGGCTGCGTACCGTCGTGCTCGTCGAAGGGGGCAGTGATCAGGTCGCGGTCGAGGCGTTGGCCGCGCGGCGTGGTCGGGATCTGGACAGTGAAGGTGTGTCGGTCGTGCCGCTGGGGGGTGCGACCAGTGTCGGCAGGTTCGTCGATCTGTGCGGGCCCCAGGGACTTGGCGTGCGGCTGGCCGGCTTGTGCGACGTCGGGGAGGAGCGCTTCTTCCGGCGGGCGCTGGAGCGGGCCGGGCTCGGTTCCGACATCCCGCCCGAGGGGCTGGAAGCCCTTGGTTTCTACGTGTGCGACGTGGACCTGGAGGACGAGTTGATCCGGTCACTGGGTGCCGAGGGTGTGCAGCAGGTCGTGGTGGATCAGGGGGAGTCACGGCCGTTCCGTACTTTCCGGAACCAGCCCGCCCAGCGGGAGCGGACCGTGGAGCAGCAGTTGCGGAGGTTCTTGGGGACGCACAGTGGTCGCAAGGCCCAGTACGCGCGCGAGATGGTCGAGAGTCTCGATCTGGAGCGGACGCCTCGGCCGTTGGAGCGCCTTCTCGCCCACGTCTGACTCTCGTCCACGTCTGACTCTCGTCCACGTGTGGCTCTCGTCCACGTGTGCTCTCGCCCATGTCTCACTCTCGCCCACGTCCGATCAGACGCGTTCGCCTCGGCTGCGGCCGGCGGGTGTGCGTGTCAGGCCACCGAGCCGATCCTCGCGGTGGGCTTCGGTGTTGATGACCTGTCGTGGTGAATGGGCGTGTGGGCGCCGGTCAGTGGGACTCCGGTGCCGCCTCGCCTGTTCGCGACGATCTCCGAGGCGATGGAGAGGGCCGTCTCCTCGGGCGTACGGGCACCCAGGTCCAGCCCGATGGGAGACCTGAGCCGGGCCAACTCCAGTTCCGTGACGCCGACTTCACGGAGGCGTTCGTTGCGGTCCAGGTGGGTGCGGCGGGAGCCCATCGCGCCGACGTACGCCACGGGGAGGCGGAGCGCGAGTTGGAGGAGGGGTACGTCGAACTTGGCGTCGTGGGTCAGGACGCACAGGACCGTGCGGGCGTCGACCTGGGTGCGCTCCAGGTAGCGGTGCGGCCAGTCGACCACGATCTCGTCCGCCTCCGGGAAGCGGGCCGATGTCGCGAAGACCGGGCGAGCGTCGCACACCGTGACGCGGTAGTTCAGGAACTTGCCGATGCGGACCAGGGCGGAGGCGAAGTCGATCGCTCCGAAGACGATCATCCTGGGTGGCGGGACCGATGATTCGATGAGGAGTGTGAGCGGTGCTCCGCAGCGAGAGCCCTGCTCTCCGATCTCCAGGGTGCCCGTGCGGCCCGTGTCCAGGAAGGCCCGCGCCTCCCCGATGACTGTGCGGTCCAGCTCCGGGTGTGCACCGAATCCGCCCTCGTACGAGCCGTCGGGGCGGGTCAGGAGGGCGCGGCCCAGTAGCTCCGGAGGTCCGGAGACGATACGTGCCACCGCCGCCGCCTCTCCGCGCGCGGCGATGGCGAGCGCCGATGCGAACACCTGCCGGGAGGGGGCCCCGGCGCGTACCGGCGTCACCAGGATGTCGATGATCCCACCGCATGTCAGGCCCACCGCGAAAGCGTCCTCGTCGCTGTAGCCGAAGCGTTCGAGGACCGGTTTCCCGTCCGCCAACGCCTGTTGGCACAGCTCGTACACCGCGCCCTCCACACAACCGCCGGAGACCGAGCCGATCGCCGTGCCGTCGGAATCGACGGCCAGTGCGGCGCCCGGTCGGCGGGGCGCGCTGCCGCCGACGGCCACCACGGTGGCCACGGCGAAGTCGCGTCCCTGCTCGACCCACCGGTGCAGCTCTTCGGCGATGTCCAGCATGTCTCGGTCTCCTGACGGTGGTTGTGGGGAGGGCTTCGGGAGGCGTCCGGGTGTGTGGGCGCCTGGTGGTTATTGGACGCCCATCCAGCTCTCGATCGGGTTCAGGGCGAAGTAGACGACGAAGATCGCCGTCAGGCCCCACATGAAGGCCCCGATCTCCCGGGCCTTGCCCTGGGCGACCTTGATGGCAACGTAGCTGATGACTCCGGCCGCGACGCCCGCGGTGATGGAGTACGTGAACGGCATGATCACGACCGTCAGGAAGACGGGGATCGCGGTGGCGCGGTCGGCCCAGTCGACGTGCCGGGCGTTCATCATCATCATGGCGCCGATGACGACCAGGGCCGCGGCCGCGACCTCGCCCGGGACGATCGCCGTCAGCGGGGTGAAGAAGAGGCAGGCCGCGAAGAACAGGCCCGTGATGACGGAGGAGAGGCCGGTGCGGGCACCTTCGCCGACGCCCGTGGCGGACTCGACGAACACCGTCTGGCCGGAGGCGCCCGAGACGCCGCCGATCGCGCCGCCCGCGCCGTCGATGAAGAGCGCCTTGGACAGGCCGGGCATCCGGCCCTTGTCGTCGGCCAGCTCGGCCTCGGTGCCGACTCCGATGATGGTGGCCATCGCGTCGAAGAACCCGGCGAGGACCAGGGTGAAGACGATCATGCCGACCGTCATCGCGCCGACCTGGCCCCAGCCGCCGAACTCAACGTCTCCGAAGATCGAGAAGTCCGGCATGGACACCGCGCTGCCGTGCAGCTCGGGCGCGCCGCCGGCCCACTGCTTGGCGTCGATGACGTCAAGTGCGTTGAGGACGACGGCGAGTACGGTGCCGCCGACGATGCCGATCAGGATCGCGCCGGGGATGCCGCGTGCCTGGAGCATGAAGATGGCGAGCAGGGTGACGGCGAAGAGCAGCACCGGCCAGCCGGCGAGTTCGCCGGTCGCGCCCAGGGAGAGCGGGGTCGCCTTGCCCTGGTGGACGAAGCCCGCCTTCACGAGGCCGATCAGGGCGACGAACAGGCCGATGCCCATCGTGATCGCGTGCTTCAGCGCCAGCGGGATCGCGTTCATGATCATCTCGCGCAGCCCGGTGACCACCAGGAGCATGATCACGACGCCGTACATCACACACATGCCCATGGCCTGCGGCCAGGTCATCTGCGGTGCGACCTGCGAGGAGAGGACGCCGGAGACGGAGAGTCCGGCGGCCAGGGCGAGCGGCACCTTGCCGAAGAAGCCCATCAGGAGCGTGGTGAAGGCCGCCGCGAACGCGGTCGCGGTGATCAGGGCCTTCTGGCCGAGCGTGTCCCCCGCCGCGTCCTTGCCGGACAGGATCAGGGGGTTGAGCAGCAGGATGTACGCCATCGCCATGAAGGTGGTGACGCCGCCGCGCACCTCACGCGCGACCGAGCTTCCTCGCTTGGATATGTGAAAGTACCGGTCGAGCCAGGACCTGCCGGCCGGGATACGGGTTCCTTCACCCGCATCGTCGGCGGTGGTCCTCGGCTCCAGTGACTGCTGGGTCATGTGGGCCTACTCCCAAGGTTCACAGGGGCACCCGCTGTCGCCTTCGGCGTGTGCGGGATTTGGGAAGGTGCTTCGGCCGCACGACCCGGGGGACGGCCCGAGACGAACGAATCGTGGTGCGCACTTGGACCGGTACCGGGGTGCCGTTGGACGTACGGTCACCCGGTGCCGGGGTGCTGTAGCTGTGCCCACCCGTTCCGCCCTGCGGAACGCCTGCCCACAGCTACAGCGGGTCGCCTATGCCGTACCGGTGAGGTGTTCCGGTCGGACCGGCGTCCTGTTGAGCTCCAAGCCCGTCGCGTTCCGAATTGCCGCTAGCACGGCCGGAGTCGACGACAGAGTCGGTGCCTCGCCGATGCCACGGAGCCCGTACGGCGCGTGGTCGTCGGCGAGTTCGAGCACGTCGACGGGGATGGTCGGCGTGTCGAGGATCGTGGGGATGAGGTAGTCGGTGAAGGAGGGGTTCCTGACCTTCGCCGTCCTGGGGTCGACGATGATCTCCTCCATGACCGCGATGCCCAGGCCCTGGGTCGTACCGCCCTGGATCTGGCCGATGACGGACAGCGGGTTGAGCGCCTTGCCGACGTCCTGGGCGCAGGCCAGTTCGATGACCTTCACCAGGCCGAGCTCGGTGTCCACCTCGACGACCGCGCGGTGGGCGGCGAAGGAGTACTGGACGTGGCCGAAGCCCTGGCCCGTACGGAGGTCGAAGGGCTCGGTCGGCCGGTGCCGCCACTCCTCCTCGACCTCGACCGCCTCGCCTTCGAGTACGTCCACCAGGTCGGCCAGTACCTCGCCGCCGTCGGTGACGACCTTGCCGCCCTCCAGGAGCAGTTCGGCGGTGGCCCAGGCGGGGTGGTACGTGCCGAACTTGCGGCGGCCGATCTCCAGGACCTTCTCGCGGACCAGCTCGCAGGAGTTCTTGACGGCGCCGCCGGTGACGTACGTCTGGCGGGACGCGGAGGTCGAACCGGCCGAGCCCACCTGGGTGTCCGCCGGGTGGATGGTCACCTGGGCGACACCCAGCTCGGTGCGGGCGATCTGCGCGTGGACGGTGACGCCGCCCTGGCCGACCTCCGCCATCGCGGTGTGGACGGTGGCCACCGGCTCGCCGCCGACAACTTCCATGCGGACCTTGGCAGTTGAGTAGTCGTCGAAGCCCTCGGAGAAGCCGACGTTCTTGATGCCGACCGCGTAGCCGATGCCTCGTACGACGCCTTCACCGTGGGTGGTGTTGGAGAGGCCGCCGGGCAGCTGGCGGACGTCCGCCGCCTCGCCGGCCGCGAGCCACTGCTGCTCCGGCGGCATGGGCATCGCCTTGACGCGACGCAGGAGTTCGGCGACCGGGGCGGGCGAGTCGACGCTCTGGCCGGTCGGCATGATCGTGCCCTGCGACATCGCGTTGAGCCGGCGGAACTCGACCCGGTCCATGCCCACCTTGTCGGCGAGCTTGTCCATCTGCGCCTCGTAGGCGAAG
Organism: Streptomyces sp. ActVer; assembly: GCF_027270795.1. Classification (NCBI taxonomy): domain Bacteria; kingdom Bacillati; phylum Actinomycetota; class Actinomycetes; order Kitasatosporales; family Streptomycetaceae; genus Streptomyces; species Streptomyces sp. ActVer. The sequence continues at coordinate 4,029 of NZ_JAPWHT010000209.1, read as the reverse complement.
CACGCCTGGACCGCGCCGAACCCGCGCATGGCGCCGCAGGGCGGGTTGTTGGAGTAGAGGGCGATCGATTCGATGTCGACGTCTTCGAGTACGTACGGGCCGACCGCGAGGGACGCCGCGTTGCCGACGACCGCCGGGGAGGCCGACGCGTAGGCGCCGCCGTCCAGGACGATGCGGCACTTCATGTGCGTGAGCTTGCCGTCCTTGGTCGCCCCGTGCTCGTAGTGGAGCTTCGCGGGGTGGCGGTGGACGTGGCCGAAGAAGGACTCGAAGCGGTTGTAGACGATCTTGACCGGCTTGCCCGTGCGCAGTGCCAGCAGGCAGGCGTGGATCTGCATCGACAGGTCCTCGCGGCCGCCGAACGCGCCGCCGACGCCGGAGAGCGTCATGCGGACCTTGTCCTCGGGGAGGCCCAGGACGGGTGCGATCTGCTTGAGGTCCGAGTGCAGCCACTGGGTGGCGATGTAGAGGTCGACGCCGCCGTCCTCGGAAGGCACCGCGAGGCCGGACTCCGGGCCGAGGAATGCCTGGTCCTGCATGCCGAAGGTGTACTCGCCCTCGACGATGAAGTCGGCGCGTTCCCGGGCGGATGCCACGTCGCCGCGGATGATCGGCTGGCGGTGCACGATGTTCGGGTGCGGGACGTGGCCGATGTGGTGGTCGTCGCGGTTCTCGTGGACGAGGACCGCGTCCGGCGCGGTCGCGGACGACTCGTCGGTGATGACCGGGAGTTCGCGGTACTCGACCTTGATCTTGGCGGCGGCGCGGCGCGCGGTCTCCGGGTGGTCGGCGGCGACGATCGCGACCGGCTCGCCGTGGTGGCGGACCTTGCCGTGCGCGAGCACCGGGGTGTCCTGGATCTCCAGGCCGTAGGTCTTCACCTCGGTCGGCAGGTCGTCGTACGTCATGACGGCGTAGACGCCGGGGGTCTTCAGCGCCTCGACCGTGTCGATGGAGACGATCTCGGCGTGGGCGACCGTGGAGCGCAGGATCTGGCCCCAGAGCATGTCCTCGTGCCACATGTCGGAGGAGTACGCGAACTCGCCGGTGACCTTGAGGATGCCGTCCGGGCGGAGCGTGGACTCGCCGATGCCGCCCTTGGTCCGGGAACCCTGGGTGACCTTGGTGGGAGTGCCCAAGGGGGCGCTTTTGCCGGGCATGGTCAGACCGCCTCTCCCTGTCGGGCGGCCGCCAGGCGGACCGCGTCCATGATCTTCTCGTAGCCGGTGCAGCGGCAGAGGTTGCCCGAGAGCGCCTCGCGGATGTCCGCGTCGCTCGGGGTCGGGTTGCGCTCCAGCACCTCGTCGGCGGCGACCAGCAGGCCGGGGGTGCAGAAGCCGCACTGGACGGCGCCGGCGTCGATGAACGCCTGTTGGATCGGGGAGAGTTCGGTGCCCTCGCCGGCCTGCGAGTCGTAGGGCCTGGCCTCCCACCGCTTGGCCGCGTCCAGGGGCGTACCGCAGGCTCCGGAGGCACAACCCCCGTGCTCCGCGCGCTGTTTGGCGAAGTCGGCGAGGCCTTCGACCGTGACGACCTCGCGGCCCTCGACCTGGCCGGCCGCGACCAGACACGAACACACCGGTACGCCGTCCAGGCGGACCGTGCAGGAGCCGCACTCGCCCTGCTCGCAGGCGTTCTTGGAGCCGGGAAGACCCATGCGCTCGCGCAGGACGTAGAGCAGGCTCTCGCCCTCCCAGACGTCGTCGGCTTCCTGCGGACGGCCGTTGACCGTGAAATTGACGCGCATTACGCGACTCCCTCCGTGCGGGCGGCGGTGCCGCGGTACGACTCCCACGTCCAGGTCAGCGTGCGGCGGGCCATGATGCCCACCGCGTGGCGGCGGTAGCTCGCCGTGCCCCGGACGTCGTCGATCGGGTTGCAGGCGGCCGAGCACAGCTCCGCGAACTGCTTGGCGACCGACGGGGTGATGATCCTGCCGTTGTCCCAGAAGCCGCCCTCTTCGAGCGCCGCGTTCAGGAACTCCTCGGCGGCCTTGGCCCGTACGGGCGTGGGCGCGGCCGAGCCGATGCCGGTGCGGACCGTGCGGGTGTCGGGGTGCAGGGCCAGACCGAAGGCGCAGACCGCGATCACCATGGCGTTGCGGGTGCCGACCTTCGAGTACTGCTGCGGGCCGTCGGCTTTCTTGATGTGGACGGCCCGGATGAGCTCGTCGGCGGCGAGCGCGTTGCGCTTCACACCGGTGTAGAACTCGTCGATCGGGATCAGCCGCGTGCCTCGTACGGACTGGGCCTCGACCTCCGCGCCCGCCGCGAGGAGGGCGGGGTGGGCGTCGCCGGCCGGGGAGGCGGTGCCGAGGTTGCCGCCGACGCCGCCGCGGTTGCGGATCTGCGGGGAGGCCACCGTGTGGGAGGCGAGGGCCAGGCCGGGCAGCTCGCCGCGCAGCCGCTCCATGATCGCCGTGTACGGGACCGAGGCGCCGAGGCGGACGGACTCCTCGCCGACCTCCCACTCACCCAGTTCGCCGATGCGGTTCAGGTCCAGCAGGTACTCGGGCCGGCGGTGGTCGAAGTTGATCTCGACCATCACATCGGTGCCACCCGCAATCGGCACAGCGGTGGGGTGCTCGGCCTTCGCGGCGAGCGCCTCCTCCCAGCTGGCGGGGCGAAGGAAGTCCATGACCGGCTCTCTTCTTCGTCTCGTGGATGGTTCTGATCAAGCCAGTTCGTGTGCGGCGGGTCCGGCTCGTTCATACGTTGTTCACGTGGATTGAAATCAGTACACAGCGCCGTCCCGCACCTGGGTCAGTCACCGAAACCATGAAGGAGTTCGCTGGCCAGGGCGCGCATCTTGTAGATTCGTATGAACGGAGGTCATCGGTAACCTCCCCTCTTTCCTCCGGAAACACCACACGCGACCTGGGAATGAGCGACCACCTGTCGCGAAAGCCCAGGACACGGGCCATGAGGGCCGGAACCACCGTCCACCGGACCCCTCGGGCCCACTCTGCGGAGCCCGGGAACCCGTGTACGGGGCACCCATACTCGGGTCCCTCCGGAACCATCCAGATCCATCGTAGTTTTCGAGACAGAACGGCGGCGACGAGAATGCGGCTGCGCGCACTGCTGGACACGGACGCGCTGGGCCTGCGGCTGCTCGGCGGCGAGGACGAGCTGGACCGCACGGTCCGTGGCGTGATGACCACGGACCTGCGGGACCCCAGCCGCTATCTCTCGGGCGGCGAGCTGGTGCTCACAGGGCTCGCCTGGCGCCGCGACGCCTCCGATTCGGAGCCCTTCGTACGGATCCTCGCGAGCGCCGGAGTCACCGCCCTGGCCGCCGGTGAGGCGGAGCTCGGCCCCATCCCGGAGGACCTGGTGGCGGCCTGTGCGCGGCACCGGCTGCCGTTGTTCGCCGTCAACGAGTCGGTGGCCTTCGCGACGATCACCGAGCACGTCGTACGGCAGGTGTCGGGCGAGCGCGCCGGGGATCTGGCGGCCGTCGTGGACCGGCACCGCCGGATGATGACCTCGGGCCCCGCGGGCGGCGGTCCGGACGTGGTCCTGGACCTGCTCGGCTCCGACCTGGACCTGCGGGCCTGGGTGCTCTCCCCCGCCGGACGCCTCATCGCGGGCTCCCCCGATGCCGAGCCGGGGTTGCCCAGCCCGGTCTGCGCGGCACTGGCCGGCGAACACCTGGCGGCGGTCCGCACCGGGCGGCGCGGGCCGTACCGGGTGGCGGTGGGCGGCACGACGTACTCGCTCTTCCCCATCCGCAGCACCGGCCGGGGCACGGGCACGGCGGTCACGACGGGCGCACCGGGCTCGCGGGACGTCCGCGAGACGGTCCTGTCGGACTGGCTGCTCGCGGTCGAGGCCGATGCCGGGGACTGGCCGGCGGAGCGGCTCGACCTGCTGGAGGGCGTGACCCAGCTGATCTCCGTGGAGCGGGACCGGCGGGACGCGGCACGCACCGTGCGGCGGCGGCTGGCGCAGGAGGTCCTCGAACTGGTGCAGACCGGTGCCGCGCCCGGCGAGATCGCGGCGCGGCTGCGGGTCGCGGCGCCCGTGC